>NZ_JBSFVY010000013.1:0-276517 GCF_053592555.1 Streptomyces sp. NPDC002643 | reverse complement strand
CCCCGCGCCCCTGAAGGCTTGGGGCTGCGCCCCGCCTTTTAGGGGCGCGGGGAACTGCGCGAGCAACCACACACCACCCGCACCCGCCGAACACACCCCCGCCAACCAAGCTCTCCCGCGTGGCGGGGCCGAAGGGGCAGCCGCCCCTGGGGATGGGACGGGTAGGGGCGGCGGGGGCGAGGAACGCCCCGGCGAACCCCCACGCACCCGCTCTCCTCCCGCACGCACCACACCGCACCGCACCGCCCCCCGTCCCCACCCGGAGCCGCACATGACGGTCGTCCTCAATCAGTCCTTCACCGGCGTCAGTATCGGCGCCGTCCTCCTCCTCATCGCCCTCGGCCTCACCCTGACCTTCGGGCAGATGGGCGTGATCAACATGGCGCACGGCGAGTTCATCATGGCCGGCGCCTACACCACCTACGTCCTGCAGAAATCCATCAGCGGCGCCGGAATCTCCCTCCTCGTCGCCCTCCCCGTCGCCTTCCTCGTCGCCGGGGCGATGGGCGCCCTGCTGGAGTGGCTGCTCATCCGCCGCCTCTACACCCGCCCGCTCGACACCCTGCTGGTCACCTGGGGCGTCTCCCTGATGCTCCAGCAACTCGCCCGTGACATCTTCGGCGCCCCCAACGTCCAGACCCGCGCCCCGGACCTCCTCACCGGCAACATCGAGATCGGCGGCGTCACCCTCGCCAACAACAGGCTGTTCATCCTCGGCCTCGCCCTGCTGTGCGTGCTCGGCCTCACCCTGATCCTGCGGCTGACCCCCCTCGGCCGCCGTATCCGCGCCGTCGTGCAGAACCGCGACCTCGCCGAGGTGTCGGGCATCGCCACCGCCCGCGTCGACCGGATGACCTTCTTCATCGGCTCGGGCCTCGCCGGTGTGGCCGGGGTCGCGCTCACTCTGGTCGGCCCGATCGGCCCGACGATGGGCACCAACTACATCGTCGACGCCTTCCTCGTCGTGGTCGTCGGCGGAGTCGCCCAGCTCAAGGGCAGCGTCATCACCGCCTTCGCGCTCGGCGTCCTCCAGTCCGTACTGGAGTACTCGACGACCGTCAGCGTCGCCAAGGTCGTCGTCCTCGTGGCGATCGTCGCCTTCCTCCAGTGGCGACCCCAGGGCCTGTACACACTGCGCACCCGGAGCCTGGCATGACGACCACCACGACCTCCCCGACCACGCCCGAGGCCGCCCCCGCGAAGCCGACCGCCTCCCTCTACGACCGCCTCCGCCTCCCCGGCGCCTTCCTGCTCGGCGCCGTCCTCCTCCTCGGCGTCGCCCCACTCGCCCTCTCCGACTTCCGCCTCAACCTGCTGGCCAAATACCTGTGTTACGCGATCGTCGCGGTCGGCGTCAGTCTCGCCTGGGGCCGCGGCGGACTCCTCGTCCTCGGCCAGGGCGTCTTCTTCGGCCTCGGCGGCTACGCCATGGCCATGCACCTCAAGCTCGCCGACGCCGCCGCCACCGGCCAGACCCTGCCCGACTTCATGCAGCTGTACGGCACCGGCGACACCCTGCCCTGGTGGTGGGAACCCTTCGCCAACCCGGCGTTCGCCCTCGCCATGACCGTACTGCTGCCCATGGCGGTCGCCGCTCTCCTCGGCTTCTTCGTCTTCCGCCGCCGGGTGAAGGGCGCCTACTTCGCCATCCTCAGCCAAGCGCTCGCGGCGGCCCTCGCCATCTGGCTGGTCGGCCAACAGGCCACCACCGGCGGCACCAACGGCCTCACCGACATCCAGGGCTTCTTCGGCTACGACCTGAACGACCCGGTCAACCAACGGACCGTGTACTTCATCATCGCCGTCGCGCTGCTGTCGCTGATGGCCGCCGCCCGCCAACTCTTCGTCAGCCGCTATGGCGAACTCCTCGTCGCCGTACGGGACTCCGAGGAACGCGTCCGCTTCCTCGGCTACGACCCCGCCAACGTCAAGCTCGTCGCCTACGTCGTCGCCGCGGGCATGGCAGGCCTCGCCGGGGCCCTCTTCGTCCCGGCCGTCGGCATCATCTCCCCGGCGCTGATCGGCATCGTCCCGTCCATCGGCTTCGTCATCGGCGCCGCCGTCGGAGGCCGCGCCTCGCTCGTCGGCGCGGTGCTCGGCGCGATCGCGGTCGCCTGGGCGCAGAGCACCCTCTCCGACGCGTTCCCCGCCGCCTGGACCTACCTCCAGGGCCTGCTGTTCGTCGTCGCGGTCGGCTTCCTGCCGGGCGGCCTGGCCTCGCTGGCGACCGTCGTGCGCAGACGCCGTACTCCCACCACCCCCACCGGAGGCACAGCATGAACGGCGAGGGACTGAGCGTCCGCGATCTGCGGGTGACCTTCGACGGGTTCAAGGCCGTCGACGGTGTCGACCTGGACATCCGTCCCGGTGATCTGCGCTTCCTCATCGGGCCGAACGGCGCCGGGAAGACCACCCTCGTCGACGCGGTCACCGGCCTGGTCAAGGCAACCGGTTCGGTCCGCTTCGGCGGCGACGAACTCATCGGCAGACCCGTGCACAGAATCGCCCGCATGGGCATCGGCCGCACCTTCCAGACGGCCACGGTCTTCGAGGAACTGACCGTCCTGCAGAACCTCGACATCGCCGCCGGCGCGGGCCGGAGCCCGTGGGCGATGCTGCGCCGCCGCAAGGGCGTCCCCGAGGAGGTCGTACGGGCCCTGGAGACCACCGGCCTGACCGAGCTGCGCGACCGCCCGGCGGGCGTGCTGGCCCATGGCCAGAAGCAGTGGCTGGAGATCGGCATGCTGCTCGTGCAGAACGTCAGGCTGCTGCTCCTCGACGAACCGGTGGCCGGAATGAGCCACGACGAGCGCGAGGCCACCGGCCACCTCCTGCGACGCATCAGCGAGGACCACACCGTCGTCGTCATCGAACACGACATGGACTTCATGCGCTCCTTCGCCCGCAGCGTCACCGTCCTGCACGCCGGCAAGGTCCTCAGCGAGGGCACCGTCGCCGAGGTCCAGGCCGACGCCAAGGTCCAGGAGGTCTACCTCGGCCGCGCCTCCGACCCGGAGCCCACCGCGGAGCCGGACGCCGAGTCGGCCTCCGCCCCCGTCCCCTCGACCCAGGAGGCGTGACCCCATGCTGGAGCTGAACTCCGTCCACGCCGGCTACGACCGCACGACCGTGCTCCACGGCGTCACCCTCACCGTCCCGAAGGACGGCGTCGCCACCGTCCTCGGCCACAACGGCGCCGGGAAGAGCACCCTCCTGCGTGCCGCCATGGGCCTGCTCAGGCCCAGGAGCGGCACCGTCCTGCTGGACGGCGAGGACATCACCCACCTCGCCCCGCACCAACGCGTCGCCAAGGGTATGGCCTACGTCCCCCAGGGCCAGCAGTCCTTCCCGCACCTCACCATGGCCGAGAACCTCCAACTCGTCGCCGACGGCCGCCCCGACGGCAGACAGGCCATCGCGGAAGCCCTCGACCTCTTCCCCGTCCTGCGCGAACTCTCCGGCCGCCGCGCCGGTCTCCTCTCCGGCGGCCAGCGCCAGCAACTCGCCCTCGCCCGCGCCCTCATCACCCGCCCCAAGCTCCTGCTCCTCGACGAACCGACCGAAGGCATCCAGCCGTCGGTGGTCGCCGAGATAGAGGAGACGATCCTCGCCCTCACCCGCCGGGGCGGCCTCTCCGTCCTCCTCGTCGAACAGCACGTGGGTTTCGCCATGCGTGCCGCCGAGCGGTACTACGTCCTGGAGGCGGGCCGGGTCACGTCGTCGGGGGAGGGCGGGACGGGAGCCGAACAGACGGTACGGGCGGCACTGAGCGTCTGACGCGACCGCCCACAGGCCATCCGTGGTCCTATGACGACGCGTGCGGCCCGTCCGGCAGCGGGCCATGGCTGTGCCGCCAGCCCGTCGGTACGCGCAGGGCGCCCACGAGGTGAGGGTGGCCGACGGGCAGGTCGCTGTGCACGTGGGACGCGCCGGCCGCATGGGATGCGGGGCGCACACGGGAGGAGGCGTGCGTGGGCCGCCACAGCCGAACGGCGAGCACCGCCGCGCCCAGTGCGAGCGAACCCAGCGCGAGCACCGCCCAGTCGAGTCCGGCCTCCGCCCCGAGCCAGCCCGCCAGCGGATACGTCAGCAGCCAGCAGCCGTGCGAGAGGGAGAACTGCGCGGCGAACGCGGCCGTACGCTCCCCGGGCGGCACCGAGCGCCGGATGAGCCGCCCGGTCGGGGTGAGCACCGCCGAGCAGGCGGCACCGAACGCCGCCCACAGCCCGAGCAGCGCGGGAAGCCGCCAACTCCCGCCCGGCGCCGCCGTGACACCCCCGAGCCCGGCGAAGACGACGGCCAGCGACAGCGCGCCCGGCAGCATCACCGCCCGGTCCGGCACCTTGTCCAGCAGACGCGGCAGTACCAGGGCCACCACCATCGACCCGGCCCCGTACGCGCCGAGCGCCAGCGCTACGGCGCCCTCCGACATGCCGAGCACATCGCGGACGTAGACCACGGAGTTGACGGTCACCATCGCGCTCGCCGCCGCGACCGCGAGGTTGAGGGCGAGCAGGGCCCGCAGTCGGGGGACCGCGAGGAAGAGCCGGGAGCCCGCGAGGGTGCGGCGGCCGGTGCGGGGTGCGGTGGAGGTGGGGCGCTCGGGCAGGGCGGTGGACACCACCAGCGCGGCCGAGGCCAGGAAACCGAACACCGTGCCGGAGAACAGCCAGTTGTAGCCCATGACCGACAACAACGCGGCGGCCAGCGCGGGGGAGAACAGGCTCTCCAGGTCGTACGCGAGCCGCGACAGCGACAACGCCCGCGTGTACGCGCGCTCCTCCGGCAGGACATCGGGGATGACCGCCTGGAACGTGGGCGTGAACACGGCGGAGGCCGACTGGAGGAGGAACACCAGCACGTACACCTGCCAGACGTGGTCGACGAACGGCAGGAACACCGCCACCCCGGCACGCGTCAGATCCGCCGACACCATCAGCGCCCGCCGAGGCAGCCGGTCGGCGACCGCGCCGACCGCCGGGGCCACCGTCACATACGCCACCATCTTGATCGCCAGCGCGGTACCGAGCACCGAACCGGCCTCCGGGCCCGCGAGGTCGTACGCCAGCAGCCCGAGGGCGACGGTCGCGAGCCCGGTGCCGATCAGGGCGATGACCTGGGCGGCGAACAGGTGCCGATAGGCGCGGTGACGCAGAACGGCGAGCATACGAACGAGTGTAACCATCATGTGCGCAGATGCGCACATGATGGTTCGGTGATATGTGGCTCTACCCTGGACCCATGCCTGAACGCCGTGCCGTGTCACCTGCAGCCGGTGCGCATCTGTGCGCCCCCGACAGCGCGCGGCTCACGGAGGCGACCGGAGTGTTCGCGATGCTCTCCGACGTCACCCGGCTGCATCTGCTCTGGCTCCTGGCGCAGGGCGAGTCCGATGTGGGCTCACTGGCCGAGCGGTGCGAGGCGTCCCGTACGGCGGTCAGCCAGCACCTCGCCAAGCTGCGCCTGGCCGGGCTCGTCGAGACCCGCCGCGAGGGCCGCCACATCCACTACCGCCTCAGCGACGGCCATCTGCGCCGACTGGTCGTGGAGGCGCTCAGCCACGCCGACCACCGGGTGAGCGGACAGGCGCCGCACGACTGACGCCGTCGACCGCGCGAGGCGCGGGGGGAGCGGCCGTGAGGAGCACACCGCCCAGCCACGCCACCCCGGCCGACGCGGTCATGGTCGCCGCCATCGGCAGTGCCGTCCCCTCGCCGCCGAGCCCCACCAGGGGCGCGACGACAGCCGCCAGACCGAACTGCAGCGCACCCAGCAGCGCCGAGGCACTGCCCGCCGCGTGCGGGGCGCGGGCGGTGGCGAGGGCCGTGGCGTTGGCGGCGACCAGGCCGAGTGAGGACGTGGTGAGGTACAGCAGGACGACCGTCGCGACGAACGGAGGCCGCCCGGCCGTGGCCGCCGCGCTCAGCACGGCGCAGCAGACCAGCATCGAGGTGAGTCCGACGCGCAACAGGACCCGGGGGCCGAACCGGCCGACGATCCTGCGGTTGACGGCGCCGGTGGAGGTGAAGGGGAACGCGTTCACCGCGAGCGCCACGGTGTAGGTGCCGGTGGAGAGGCCGTAGAGGTGCTGGTACACGAAGGGTGACGCCGAGAGATACGCGTAGAGGACGCCGAATCCGAAGCCGTACGCCAGCGCGTGTCCGACATAGTGGCGGTCGGTGAACAGCCCGCCCATCGATCGGAAGGTCGTCGAGAAGCCGCCGTTGTGGCGGAGCCGAGGTGGAAGGGACTCCGGTACGCGGACGACGACGGCCAGGACGGTCAGTACCGCCAGCGCGGTCAGGGTGAGGAAGATCCCGCGCCAGCCGGCGGTGTCGAGTACGACCCCGCCGATCAGCGGGGCGACGACGGGCGCCACTCCGCCGGTGATCACGAGAATCCCGAAGGCCCGCGCGGCCCCGCTCCCCGAAGCCCCCGCCCCGGCCGACCGGTCGGTGATCACCGCTCGGGCGATGACGATCCCGGCGGCTCCGCCGAAGCCCTGGAGGAAGCGGGCGGCGGTGAGGAGTTCGACGGAGGGGGCCAGGGCGCAGAGCAGTGCGGCGAGCGCGCTCACCGAGGTGCCCGCCAGCATGGGCCGCCGTCGTCCCCAGCGGTCGGACAGCGGGCCGATGACCAGTTGGCCGGTGGCCAGCCCGACCATGAAGGCCGTCAGCGTGAGCTGAACGCCGCTGACTCCGGTGCTGAGGTCGTCGATCATCCGGGGAAAGGCCGACAGATAGAAGAAGCAGGTCACCTCCAACCCCGTCTGGAAGGACCTGCCCGCCGTCAAGAACGGCAAGGTCTTCGAGGTCCCGGACGAGACCTGGATGTCCGGCATCGGTGTCCAGGCCGCCGAGGAGATGCTCGCCGACGTCGCCGAGGCCACCGGCGTCGAACTGCCCGAGTAGTGACCGGCGCAGTCACCACCTGAGGAACCCGGGGCGGGCCCACCGCGAGAGCGGCCCGCCCCGCCCCCCAGCAGCGGCTGCCGGAGGCGGTGACCGACCGCGAGCCCCGCTTTGAGGGCAGGGTCCTGCACGTGACCGCCGGGACCCCGCTCAGCAAGGAGCGCTCGTGCGTCGCCGACATCAACAAGCACTACACTTCCGGCCCCAACGATCTTTTGCGGGCGGGAGGTTCGGCATGACCGGCGAGACGCTTCCGATGGCGCGCCCGGCGTTCGGGCCACGCCAGGTGCACGCCGTGGCCGCCTGCTACTTCGTGGCGTCGTTCGCCGCGCTGGGCCTGCCGCCGTACTTCACGGAGATACTGCCGGGCCTCGGCGACCGTACCGCCCGCTGGGCCGGTGTGCTGTATGTCGTACCGACGGTGTTCAGTGCCATCGCGGCCCCGCTGTGGGGGCGGCTCGCCGACCGGTTCGGGCGAAAACGGCTGCTGCTGCGCGCCCAGTTGGGCCTCGCCGTCTCCTTCCTGATCGCCGGGTGGGCGGACTCGCTCACCATGTTCACCGTGGCGCTGGTGCTCCAGGGCATCCTCGGCGGTACCTTCGCGGCCTCCAACGGCTACCTCGGCGCCGCCCTCGAAGGCGCCCACCTGTCCAAGGCGCTCACCCTGATGCAGGGCAGCGCACGCGCGGCGCTCGTCTTCGCGCCCATCGTCGTCGGTGCGCTGTCACCATGGATGTCCCCGCACCGTCAGTACGCCCTCCTCGCCCTCCTCCCGCTCACCGCGGCCCTCCTCCTGGCCGCCCTGCCCGAGCCGGGCGTCACCGCGAGAGCCGAGTCGGGCGAGGAGACGGAGGCGGGCGACATGGCCCCGGCATCGGCCCTGCGGCGCCTCTACGCACTGGAGTTCGCGTTCGTGTTCTCCACGGTGATCTCCTTCCCCTACCTGATATCGCTCGTCGAAGAGCGCCTCCCGGACGCCTCCGCCGCCCTCTCCGGTCTGCTGTTCGCCCTGCCCCACCTCTGCTACCTGGTCTCGGCGATGGCCGTGCACCGCGCGATCCGTACCCGCCCCCGACTCGGCATCGCCCTCGGCTTCGCGTTGATCGCCCTCAGTCTCGCCGGACACGGTGTCGCCGCCACCCTGCCCGCACTCGTCGCCGTACGACTGCTGCTCGGCGCGGGCCTCACCCTCGGCATGGTCGGGCTGTCCGTGCTGGCCGCCGAGTGCGCCCGGGGCCGTGCGCCCGGCGGGATGTTCGGCTCCCTGGAGTTCTTCTCCAAGGCCGGCGCGGTCGCCGCCGGGGTGACCGCCGCGGTGGGCAGCGCATGGTCCGGGCCCGCCGCACCGGTGCTCATAGGCGGCGGCACAGCCGCCCTCACCACCCTCGCGACCCTGCGACCCCCACATCCGCGTACCCGCTGAAGCCAGTGAATGCCCTCGCTCACCGACTCGTCCGGCACCAGCACCTCCCCACCACCACTTCCTGACGCACCCGAGACCGCGCTTCCACCACCCGGACTGACCCCGTTCGAGGTGTGACCGTTGACAGGCGGGCGGACCCGGGCGCAGACTCACTCCCAGAACATAGTGAAGTGAAGTTCACCTGACGAACAATGCCGGTGCCCGGGGGTCGGGAGGCGGCTCGTCCTCAACGACGAGGGAGTACTCATGCACACCACTGTCGGCATCATCGGCGGCGGCCCGGCGGGGCTGCTGCTGGCCCGACTGCTGCACAACGCGGGCATCGACAGTGTGGTTCTGGAACGCAAGGATCGCGCGTATGTCGAGCGGCGTCAGCGTGCCGGAATCCTGGAGCAGGCCACCGTCGACGTGCTGCGCTCGGCGGGCGCGGGGGAGCGGCTCGACCGCGAGGGCATGCCCCACGACGGCATCGAACTGCGCTTCGACGGCCGCGCCCACCGGATCGACTTCCCCGGGCTGACCGGCGGACGCCGGGTGTGGGTCTACGCCCAGACCGAGGTCGTCAAGGACCTCATCGCCCTCCAGCTCAGCGAGGGCGGCCCCCTGCTCTTCGAGGCCGAGGTGCACGCGGTCGAGGGTGCCACCGCACTTATTCAAGAGGGGGACCGTCCGGTGATCCGCTACACCCACGAGGGCCGCGAGCAGACCCTGACCTGCGACTACGTGGTCGGCTGCGACGGCTTCCACGGGGTGGCCCGCGACGCCGTTCCGGACGGGGTGCGCACGACGTACGAGCGGACGTACCCGTACTCCTGGCTGGGCATCCTCGCCGACGCCCCGCCCGTCTACGACGAGCTGATCTACGCCCACTCCGACCGGGGTTTCGCGCTGGCGAGCATGCGGTCGCCGTCGGTGAGCCGCCTCTACCTCCAGGTCCCGAACGGCACCGACCCGGCCGACTGGTCCGACGAGCGGATCTGGGACGAGCTGGACGCCCGCTTCGCCCTGACCGCCGACCCCGACTGGCGGCTCAAGCGGGGCACCGTCACCGCCAAGGCCGTGCTGCCGATGCGCAGCCATGTCACCGAGCCGATGCGCTACGGCCGGCTCTTCCTGGCCGGCGACGCCGCCCACATCGTGCCGCCGACCGGCGCCAAGGGGCTCAACCTCGCCGCCACCGACGTCATCGTGCTGGCCCGTGCCTTCGCGCGGTGGAAGGAGACCGGCTCGACCGAGCTGCTGGAGACCTACTCCGACACCTGTCTGCGCCGGGTGTGGCGGGCCGAGCACTTCTCCTACTTCATGACCACGACCCTGCACGCCGACCCGCGGCAGCCCCCGTTCGAGACCAAGCTCCAGCTCTCCCAACTGGACCGCGTCGCCACATCACGGCACGCGGCGGCCGAACTCGCGGAGAACTACACGGGGTTGCCACTCGACGCGGAGGGCTGACCGGAGCGGGGCTTCAGTGGGCGCCCAGCCCACCGCCGCCGAAGGAACCGGTATGGCCCCGGCTCCAGCGGGGCCGCTCCTTCTTCCCACTCGGCCGGGAACCCAGGTTTCCATGGACCTCGTAGGGCAGCAGCCGGAGATCACTCTCGGGGATCTCGTCCGGCTCACGGTTCTCCCGCTCCTCGCGGACCGGTCCGCCCTCCGGCAGCTTGGGCTGCTCCTCGGGAAGCGGACGACGCGGCTCACGGGCACGTACCCGGGCGCCCAGCCAGAGGGCTCCGGCCAGCATGCCGACGAGGATGAGGCCACCCAGGAAGGGCGCGAGCCCGGCCAGCACACTGCGCTCTGCGGCTATTTCAGTCCATTCCATGTTCATAGAGGACGAATACCCTCCAGATGCCGTACGAACCGGCCCCGGCGGAACCGCCGCATCCGCTTCCGGCCGCGTTTGACCGGTTCCGCTGCGGCTACCCGGCCGTGGTGACCTCGATGACGACATCCCGGCAGGAACTGATCCGCTTCCTCGAAGACCGCTTCGCGTGTGCGCAGGCGTGCACGGAGTGTGCGCGGGCGTGCGCCCTGCGCGCGAGCCTCGCCGACCCGGACGGCCCCGAGAGCCAGGAGCAGATGCGGCGCAGGGCCATCATGTGCGCGGAGGTGTGCGACGCCACCTGCCGAGTGCTCGCGGAGGAGCCCCGACTCGACGAGGCCGGCATACGCGTCCAGGTGGAGTGGTGCCGCGCCATCTGTCTGGAGTGCGCCCATGTCTTCGACGGTCGGTCCGGGGCCGAAGAGGGCGCCAAGGCGTGCCGCGACTGCGCCCGGGCCTGCACGGACTTCCTGGCCACGCTCGGCTGAACGCCCGAACGGTATGACCGCCGCCCAGCCGAGGCCCGGGGCGCGACCGAGGACGGTGCCGGGCTCGTCCGGACCGGGTCGCTCCCGTCTGTTCCCAATTACTGGAACACGTTCTAGCGTGTGCGCCGTCAGGTCGGTCCTGGGGAGCCTGGAGGCGCCGTGCACCTCGAATACACGCCCGAACAGCACCGGCTGCGCACCGAACTGCGCGCCTACTTCGCCGAGTTGATCCCGGCGAATGCCCACGGCCGCCACTTCGACCCGGCGACCCAGAAGCGGTTCTACCGCGAGACCGTCCGCCGTCTCGGCGCGGACGGCTGGCTGGGCGTGGGCTGGCCCAAGGAGTACGGCGGACGGGGCCTCACCGCCATCGAGCAGTTCATCTTCTTCGACGAGGCCGCCCAGGCGGGCGTCCCGCTGCCCCTGATGGCGCTCAACACGGTCGGCCCCACGATCATGCAGTTCGGCACCGAGGAGCAGAAGGCGTACTTCCTCCCGCGCATCCTCTCCGGCGAGATCGACTTCGCGATCGGCTACAGCGAGCCCGACGCGGGCACGGACCTGGCCTCCCTCAAGACCTGCGCGGTCAGGGATGGCGACGAGGCCACCGGCCACTACACGGTCAACGGCCAGAAGATCTGGACGACCAACGGCGACACCGCGGACTGGGTGTGGCTGGCCACCCGCACCGACCCCGACGCCCCGCCCCACAAGGGCATCACCATGCTTCTCGTCCCGACGACGGACCCCGGCTACTCCTGCACCCTGATCCGCACCCTCGCCTCGCACGACACCACGGCCAGCTACTACGAGGACATCCGGGTCCCCGTCTCCCGCCGGGTGGGCGAGGAGAACAAGGGCTGGCGGCTGATCACCAACCAGCTCAACCATGAACGCGTCACCCTCGCCGCCCACGGCACCATGGCCATCCGCTCCCTGCACAACGTCCAGCGCTGGGCCATGGACACCAAGCTCGCAGACGGCCGCCGCGTCATCGACCTGCCCTGGGTGCGCCGCCGCCTCGCTCAGACCCACACCAAGCTGGACGCCCTGAAACTGCTCAACTGGCGCATGGTCAGCGCCGTCCAGGACGGCACCCTCACCCCGCAGGACGCCTCCGCCGTCAAGGTCTACGGCTCCGAGGCCCGCCGCGACGCATACGCCTGGCTGATGGAGATCGTCGCCACCGCGGGCGCGCTGAAGGAAGGCTCAGCGGGCGCTGCCCTCCACGGCGAACTCGAACGCGGCTACCGCTCCGCCGTCATCTTCACCTTCGGCGGCGGCAACAACGAGATCCAGCGCGAGATCATCTCCTGGATCGGCCTCGGTATGCCCCGGGTCCGCCGCTAGGCGCTCCGCTGGGTGGGCCGGGATGGGGTGTCGTCCGGGTGCGGGCTCGTCGTGGCTGGTCGCGCAGTTCCCCGCGCCCCTTTGGGGCGCTCCCCGCTTCCGGGAGGTGCTCCCCTTGCGGGTGAGGGCTCGGTGGCAGATAGTAGGACGACCTACTATCGATCCAGCATGCGAGATGTGCCACGGCGGGGTGTCGTTTCACCGAAATACTAGGACGTCCTAGTATTTCTATGGTGAGCGATCCTCGACCTGTCCAGGAGGGCACCCATGAACGATCTCCACCGCCCCGCGAACCCGGTCCGCCTGGTCACCGCCTCGGCCCTGTTCGACGGACATGACGCGTCGATCAACATCATGCGGCGGATCTTCCAGTCCCAGGGCGCCGAGGTGATCCACCTCGGGCACAACCGCTCGGTCCAGGAGGTCGTGGACGCCGCGCTGGAGGAGGACGCGCACGGTGTCGCCGTCTCGTCGTACCAGGGCGGACATGTGGAGTACTTCGAATACCTGGTCGAGTCGCTGCGCGCACAGGGCGCGGATCATGTCCGGGTGGTGGGCGGCGGGGGCGGGGTCATCGTGCCCGAGGAGATCGCCCGGCTGCGCGCGAGCGGGGTGACGATCTTCTCCCCGGAGGACGGCCAGCGGATGGGGCTGGCCGGGATGGTCAACTCGGTGGTCAAGGACTGCGACTTCGACCTCTGGGACGGCAAGCCCGCCGATGCCGCCGCCGTCCTCGCGGGCGACCGGTTCGCCATCGCCCGCGCCATCACCGGCGCCGAACTGGGCAGGCTCGAACCGGACTTCCTGGAGAAGCTGCGCACCTCGGCGGCGACCCGGCGGGTGCCGGTGCTCGGCATCACCGGCACCGGCGGCTCCGGCAAGTCCTCCCTCACCGACGAACTCGTACGCCGTTTCCGCGTCGACCAGCAGGACAATCCCCCAGCTACCGCTGGGAGGTGCCCCCAGAGGATCGCGGTGGTCGCCGTCGACCCGACCCGGCGACGCGGTGGCGGCGCGCTGCTCGGCGACCGCATCCGGATGAACTCCCTCGACGGGAACAGGGTGTTCTTCCGCAGTCTCGCCACGCGCGGCAGCCGGGAGCTGCCCGAGCATCTGTCCGAGGTGATCGATGTCGTCAAGGCGGCCGGGTTCGACCTGGTGATCGTGGAGACGCCCGGCATCGGGCAGGGCGACGCGGCGATCGTGCCGTTCGTCGACACCTCGCTGTATGTGATGACCCCGGAGTTCGGCGCCGCGTCACAACTGGAGAAGATCGACATGCTCGACTTCGCCGATGTCGTGGCGATCAACAAGTTCGAGCGGCGCGGCGCCAAGGACGCCCTGCGTGACGTCGGCCGTCAACTGGTCCGCAACCGCGAGGCGTTCGGCAAGCGCCCCGAGGACATGCCCGTGTACGGCACCTCCGCCGCCACCTTCAACGACGACGGCGTCACCGCCCTCTACCAGCATCTGAAGTCCGCCCTCGCCGGGCAGGGGCTGGAACTGTCCGACGGCGACCTCGCACCCGTCGACGTACGCCACTCCTCCGGCATCCGCCAGGTCGTCCCCGCCGACCGGGTGCGCTATCTCGCCGAGATCACCGACACCGTCCGCGCCTACCACTCGGACACCGACCGGCTGGCGGAGGCCGCCCGCCGGGTGCAGCGCCTGGAGCTGGTCAAGGGCGAGCTGGCCGAGGCCGGGACCGACGCCGGGAACGTGGAGTCGCTGCTCGAAGGCGCCCGCAGGCACCTCCCGCACGAGATCGGCGAGCAGATCGAGAAGTGGCCCGCCGTCGTCGCCTCCTACTCCGGCGACGAGCAGGTGGTGAAGGTACGGGACAAGGAGATCCGCACCACGCTGACCCGCGAGTCGCTCTCCGGCAACCGCATCCCGCGCGTCGCCCTGCCCCGCTTCACCGACCACGGTGAACTGGTCCGCTTCTGGCGCCGGGAGAACCTGCCCGGCCACTTCCCCTTCACCGCCGGAGTCTTCCCCTTCAAACGCGACGGCGAGGACCCGGCCCGGATGTTCGCCGGCGAGGGCGACCCGTTCCGCACCAACCGCCGCTTCAAGCTGCTCTCCGAGGGCCAGCCCGCCACCCGCCTGTCCACCGCCTTCGACTCCGTCACCCTCTACGGCCGCGACCCCGACGAACGCCCCGACATCTACGGCAAGGTCGGCACCTCCGGCGTCTCGATCGCCACCCTCGACGACATGAAGGCCCTCTACGACGGCTTCGACCTGGTCGCCCCCACCACCTCGGTCTCCATGACGATCAACGGACCCGCGCCGACGATCCTCGCGTTCTTCCTCAACACCGCGATCGACCAGCAGATCGATACCTTCCGGGCCGCGCAGGGCCGGGACCCGAAGCCGGAGGAAGCGGAGGAGCTGCGCGCCCGCGCCCTGGCGAACGTACGCGGCACCGTCCAGGCCGACATCCTCAAGGAGGACCAGGGCCAGAACACCTGCCTGTTCTCCACCGAGTTCAGCCTGCGGATGATGGCCGACATCCAGGAGTGGTTCATCGAGCACAGGGTCCGCAACTTCTACTCGGTGTCCATCTCCGGCTACCACATCGCCGAAGCCGGGGCGAACCCCATCAGCCAGCTCGCCTTCACCCTCGCCAACGGCTTCACCTACGTCGAGGCCTACCTCGCCCGCGGTATGCACATCGACGACTTCGCCCCCAACCTGTCGTTCTTCTTCTCCAACGGCATGGACCCCGAGTACTCGGTCCTCGGCCGCGTCGCCCGCCGTATCTGGGCCGTCACCATGAAGGAGAAGTACGGGGCGAACGAGCGCTCCCAGAAGCTGAAGTACCACGTCCAGACCTCCGGACGCTCCCTGCACGCCCAGGAGATGGACTTCAACGACATCCGCACCACCCTCCAGGCCCTCATCGCCATCTACGACAACTGCAACAGCCTGCACACCAACGCCTACGACGAGGCCGTCACCACCCCCACCGAGGACTCCGTACGCCGCGCCCTGGCCATCCAGCTGATCATCAACCGGGAATGGGGCCTCGCGATGAACGAGAACCCCATCCAGGGCTCGTTCATCATCGACGAACTCACCGACCTCGTGGAGGAAGCCGTCCTCCAGGAGTTCGAGCGGATCAGCGAGCGCGGAGGCGTGCTCGGCGCCATGGAGACCGGCTACCAACGCGGCCGTATCCAGGACGAGTCGATGCTCTACGAGCAGCGCAAGCACGACGGCACCCTGCCCCTCATCGGCGTCAACACCTTCCGCAACCCCCACGCCGACACCACGGAACCGGGCACCGTCGAACTCGCCCGCGCCACCGAACAGGAGAAGCAGTCCCAGCTGGAGCGCGTCCGCACCTACCAGACCGACCACCGCGACGAGGCGCACACCGCCATCGCCGCCCTCAAGGAGGCGGCGATGGCGGGCCACAACGTCTTCGCCGTCCTCATGGACGCCGCCCGCGTCTGCTCGCTCCAGCAGATCACCGACGCCTTCTTCGAGGTGGGCGGCCAGTACCGCCGTAACGTCTGACGCCACGGCCACGTCTGACGCTACGGCTTGACGTAGGTGCAGATCGCCAGGGGTGACTCGGCGGTGTACAGCTCCCCTTCGACGGGCCAGTCGCCGTAGCGGTCCTCCGGTACGAGGCCGGCGGCGCGGGCGTAGACGTCCATCTCCTCCGGGGAGGTCAGCCGGGACACCTCGGTGCCGACCCGGGTCGTGCCGTCGGACTCGTACCAGACATGGGCGAGATGCCACAGCGACTCGGGCAGCAGCTGGGAGTGGCTCTGCAGTCCGGTGCCGGGCTCCGGGTACGGGGTGAAGTAGGTGGCGCGGACACGGCCCTCGTGCAGATCGAGAATGGCCTGCTTGTTGTGGGTCTCGATGACGAGCCTGCCGCCGGGGGCCAGGAGTTCGGCCGCGCGGCGCACCGCCAGCTGCTGTTCCTCGGGGGTGAGCAGCATGGAGAGGGTGGCGCAGACGCAGTACACGAGGCCCACGGTGCGGTCGGCGGTGTAGGCGCAGATGTCGCCGTGGACGGGCTCGACGGGGGTGTCGTCGGTGAGGTCGCGGCGCAGTACGCCGAGCATCTCGGGGGAGGAGTCGACTCCGGTGATCGCGCCGACGCGGCGGGACAGGGGGAGCGCGATCCGTCCGGTGCCGACGCCGAACTCGACGGTGCCGAGGGCCGGGTCGGGGTGGAGGGAGGCGAGGCGGTCGACCTCGGCGACGACGGACGCGTCGTCGGGGAAGAGACGGTGGTACCAGCCGTCGAACTGCCGGCCGTAGCCGATGTCGTCGATGATGCCGCTCGACGTGGCGCCGGAGGTGCGGGATGCCGTGGGCGTCGACGTGGCAGTCGACGCGGACGAGCGGGTCGTCGTGGTCGTGCTCATGGGTGTTGCCTCCGCTTCTTGGTGGGGGTGTTCCTCGCGTGGGTCGTGCTTCTGGCCTGGGAGCAGGCACCGAGCAGCACCACGAGGGCGACGCCGATGACGGCGGGGGTGCTGACGGCCCGGGTGGTGATGAGGAAGCCGACGATGCCGAGGGCTACCACGGATGGGATGAGCAGGAAGTCGTTCATGGGTCACTCCTGTCGGGATGTCTTTCTCCTGTCGGGGTTTTCTCGGGGGTGCCGCCCTGTCCTTCCGTGGCTCAGGACGCCACGTCGCTGAGTTCCTGGAGCCGGGCGAGGCGGCGGTAGAGGTCGCTGTGGCGGTGGAGTTCGTCATGGGTGCCGACGGCGTGGACGCGGCCCTGTTCGAGGACGACGATCTGGCGGGCCTCGGTGACCGTGGACAGCCGGTGGGCGATGGCGATCACCGAGCAGAAGTCGGAGATCATGGCGATGCTGTCGCGCAGCGCGCCCTCCGACTCGCTGTCGAGGTTGGCGGTCGCCTCGTCCAGCAGCAGGAACCGGGGCGCCTGCAGCAACGTACGGGCGATGGCGAGGCGTTGGCGCTGACCGCCCGACAGTCCGGCGCCGCGGTCGCCGAGTTCGGTGTCGAGGCCGTGCGGCAGCGCGGCGATCACATCGGTGAGGTTGGCCATGCGCAGCGCCTCGGCGATGTCCTTGTCACCGGCGTCCGGGGCGCTGTAGGTGAGGTTCTCCCGTACGGTGCCCCGCAGCAGGGTGTGGTCCTGGTCGACGTAACCGACGATGGACCGCAGCTTGTTGAGCGGCAGATCGGTGATGTCCGTGCCGTCGATGCGGATCGCACCGGAGACCGGGTCGAAGAGCCGCTCGATGAGCTGGAAGACCGTGCTCTTGCCGGCGCCGGACGGGCCGACGACGGCGGTGAGCCCGGTGGCGGGCACCGAGAACGACACCCCGTCGAGGACGGTCTTGTCGGTGCCCGGGTAGGCGAACGCCACCTGGTCGAAGACGAGACCGCCGTTGTACTCGACCTTGGTCATCCGGGGGCCGCGCCTGCTGTCCGCCGGGGGTTCCGTGCGCCGGTCGCCCTCCACCTCGATCATGCCCAGCTCCGCGAGCCGGTCGATCGACGCCCGGCCCACCTGGAACTGGGCGATGGACGTGAACAACGTCAGCAGCGGGGCCACCAGATAGAAGAGGTAGAGGATGAACGCCGTGAGGTCGGCGGCGCTCATCTCACCGGTCGCGGAGCGGGCCGCGCCCAGCGCGATGACCACGGTCAGGGCGAGCTGGGTGCCGATGCTCATGGTCGGGTCGAGCAGCGACGACAGGACCGTCACCTTGATACCCGACTTGCGGGCCTGCTTGGCGATGTCCGCGATGCCCTCCGCCTCACGGGCCTCGGCGCGGGACGCCTTCACCGTCGGCATCGCCCCGAGCACCCGCATCAGCGCGGAGCCGAAGTTGCCGGTGTCGGTCTGGTTGGTGATCGACACCTTCCGCACCCCGCGCGCCAGCCACAGCGAGATCACGCTGGTGACACCGAGACAGCCGACCGTGGCGAGCAGCAGTATCTCGTCGACCCACGCCATCAGCGCGATACCGCCGATGACCAGGAATCCGTTCTGGATGATGCTGTCGATCGCGTGGGTCATGGTGGTGCGGGCCAGCAGGGTGTCGCTGACCATCCGGGCGAACACATCGCCCTGCTTCCAGCCGCTGTACGCCCGGAACCGGGAGCGCAGCAGCCGGGAGGCCAGGGTGCTGCGGATGTCGTAGACGATGTTCTCGCCGGCCAGTCCGATGACGTACGAATGGAGGGCGCCGAGGATCGCGTCGGCGAGGAACAGGGCCGCGGCGATCAAGATGGGGCGGGTCACCGGCTGCTGCTGCTCCACGGAGGCCACCAGCGCGCCGATGACCGCGGGCTGGGCCAGGGAGGCGGCGGCGCCCAGCAGGCCCAGCAGGATGCCGAGCATGATCAGCCCGCGGTGCCGGCCGAGTGCCTGCCAGGGCTTGGCGCCCTTGCCCCACAGCAGATGCAGATGGAGTTGGGGAACCGCCCGGTGCACGGCCCGCGGCCTGCTCTCGGACCGTGCGCCGGCGGGGCTCATTCGGCGTCACTCCCCTCCTGCTTGCGTTCCTTGGCGACCTGGACGTACAGGAAGGCCGCCCGGATCAGGCCGACGCCGACGAGCGCGAGGCCGCTGATGAAGAAGGGGTTGGACAGGCTCATGGTCAGGCCTTCACTTCGGTCGTGGCGGGGGCGGGGGCGGGGGCGGTGGCGACGGGGGTGAGCGGGGTGCCCGGGGCGTGCGGATCGAGTGGCACGAACGGGGAGACGAACATCAGCCGGGGGCCCTGCCGCATGTCGTATCCGGTGCCGGAGGCCAGGGCGAACTGGAAGCCCCGGACGTCGTCGACCGCCGCCTCCTCGGCCGCGATACGGGTGCGGACATGCTCGGTGATCAGGCGGTAGCCGGGGGTGTGCGCGGCTGCGGCGAAGCCCTGGTCGAGGCGCGGCAGGATCTCCTGACAGGCGTCGAAGACGGACTTGTCGGCACGCCGGGTCGGGAACCACACCAGGTGCAGCGGCTTGCGGTCCTCGATACCGCTGACGTCACGCCAGGTCGAGGTCGAGCCGTCGGCCGCCACCGTGCGATACAGGAAGTGGTAGTCGAACATCGCCGGATGCGGGGCGAAGAACCGCCAGTTCGGCAGCAGGGAGAAGTGGTCGCGGGAGCGGACCCGGCCGAAGTCGTGGTGGGGATGCTGGCCGGCGAGGGTCAGCAGCAGCACGGCGGCTCCGGCGATCCGCCAGGGGGCGCCCTCACCGGTGAGGACGTTCTTCAGCCGCAGCCGGGGCAGGGACATACGGGAGGTCATCGCGTGGCCTCCTTCCGGGGGACGGGACGGGCGGGACGGGAGAAGGGCGCGGCGGGCGGGGCGGACCCGGGGCGTTCGGGGGCGGCGAAGAACGCGATGACGCGGTCCGTCACCTGGCTCGCGTAGCGGCTGTTGATCAGCATCGACTCATGGGTGGCGCCCTCGACGATCACGGTCTCGGTCCGGGTGCCCATATGCGCCTCCGCCAACTCCTTGTGCAGCAGCAGCTGTTCGGGATTGCGGTCCACGGTCCGCTGGGCGGACACCACCAGCGCGGGCACGCCCTCGATCGGGGCCAGCGCCCCCCTGAACGCCTTGAAGTCGGCCCGTACGGCCTTCCATTCACGGCGGGCCGCCTCCCACATCCGGGCGTCCGCGTACTGCGCGAAGACCTTCTTCCGGTAGGCGAACGGCAGTTCGTTGATCCAGGCCGGGTGAGTGAGCAGCAGGCCCGTGCCCAGCCGCAGTGCCCGGCTGACGGAGGCGAAGTGGCCGGCCAGGCCCTTGTCGGTCGCACCCATTCCGCTCGCGAACTGGCCGGGATGCGAGGAGTCGAGGTAGACGATGCCCTGGAGTCGGTCGCCCAGTTGGTGGGCGGCGCGACGGGCGAGTTCACCGCCGATGGAGTGGCCGACGAGGATCACCTTGCGGCGGGGGTCGACGGCGCCGTTGACCAGGTCGACGAGATCGTGGACGGACTCCGAGAGCCGGAACGCGGTCGTGGCCTTCCGGCGGCTGCCGGCGTACCCGGCGCGGGCGTAGGCGACGACGCCGTACCGCGTCTCGTAGGCCAGCCGTTCGGCGATCCAGGCGTAGTGCTCGCTGGTCGACAGCAGCCCGCTGGCCAGCACGACCACCGGCTGCTCGGGATCGCCCGGCGCGTACTCCTCGTACTGGAGCCGGTTGCCGTGCCGCGTCGTCAACGTCCGCGAGGTGTGCCAGCCCTCGGTGGTGCGCAGTCTCCGCTGTACGGCGGTCACCGCGGCGGCGGCCGTACCGCCGGCGAGCGCGGCGAGCGCGACCTTGACCGCGCGGTCGTCACGTCCGGCGACGGCGGGGTGGGACTTGGGGGCGCTGGTGTAGGCGACCAGGGGGTGGAAGGCGGGGAAGGCGGTCACGAAGCGGCCGAGGCCCATGAAGTAGCCGTTGGCCACATGGAAGGCGGCGGCGCTCGTGATCATCGCGCGGGTCAGCTTGCCGCCCCGCGCGTAGGTGAGCGGGAACAGGCACTCCAGCGCCAGCACGCTGTGCGTGAGCACCTTGGCGGTCCTCGGGTGCTCCTGGGTCCACTTGAACATGCCGTCGTGCCCGTAGGTACGGGTGCGCATCACTCCGCCGAGCGCGGTGGCGTCACGCCAGGGCTTGCCGAACAGCTTGACCCAGCCCGAGATCGCGTAGGCCATGTTGGCCTGCAGCGCGGCGTACCAGACCAGCGCGTCCTTGGCCGCCGGTGAGGGGACGAGACGGGCGGCGCCGGTGGCCAGTTGCACCAGCGTGGCCACCTGGTCGGAGCCGTCGCCGCCGTAGTGATGGCGGGGGGAGAGCAGAGTGGAGGAGGCGCCGAGGAAGAGGTTGCCGGCGCCCCGCCAGCGGGAGTCGCCGGGCAGCAGCATGCCGAGGGCCACGGCGGAACGGGCGACATGCAGCGCGGTCGTGGTTCGCACCCCGCTCACACTGTCGACCAGACGGCGCGTCAGGGGGCCGGCGCCCGCGAGGTACTGCCGGGAGACCTCCCAGTCGTTCATGCCTCCCTTCTCGATGTCCTTGCGCTGGATCAGATACTCCAGGGAGGACTGCAGGCTGGACACCGCGGCCAGCCGCTCGGACATCCCGATGGCGCGATCCCGGGCGACCGGAGCAGGACCGAACACCGCAGAAGTGATTTTCTTGGGAATCACGGGAATCGCGGGAATCACGGGAGGAATTTTTCCGCTGAATTTCACGGGCCCCTCTTTCGTGGTAGCCTCTGGCAGAAGCTTTGTACGTCGAAGCGTTCGAAGCATTCGCAGCGTGCTGCCGGGCCAGAACTCACCTCTGGCCCGGCAGCTTTTTTCATGCGCTTTCTCGATCAACCCCCGAGCGGCCGGAGTAGGCCGGACCGCCCGGAGCGGATCAGACGCCGCCCGCGGCCGCGGCCTGGGCGTTGGCGGCGTTGGCGACGGCCTGGTTGGCGTCGGCCGCGGCCTGGTTGGCCTCCACCGCGCTGGCCGCGCCGACCACCTGCGCCACACCACCGGCGGCCTGGGCCAGGTCCGCCAGACCACCCAGCGCGTTCAGGGCGTTGTTGGCGTTCGCCACACGGCCGATACGCGGGGTACCGAGGGTGGGACGAGCGGACGCGAGGATGACACCCTCGACGGGGAGGTCCATGCGGTCCATTGCCTTCGAGATGCTGCTCATTCGCTTTTCCCTTTCCTTCGAGGGCTTCGGAATTCCTTTTCCCGTGCCCTTCGAGAAAGAACAGTACGGGGACTCACAGGGACCCCACATCGAGAAAATTGCCGACTCTCAGGGTGACCTGCTTCACATGGCAGTCGAGGGTGCGGAAGGGCGCGAAAAAGGCCCGGACCACAAGGTCCGGGCCATTCGAATAAGTCCTGCGGAGGTGGTGGGGGAGGTGGTTGGACCGGGCCCTCACCTGGGCCCGGTCCGAGCCGATTCACCACTGAGTGGGACGTATGAAGGCCGTCCCGGCGCCTTGGGGATTTCGACAATAGAGGGTGAGGCCCGCCCGGCGCGATGGGCAGAATTGCCTAACTCACGCTTCGGCCCGTGCCTCGAACCGCGCCTCGGCCCACGCCTCAATCCCTGTCTCAACCCATGTCCGGCTCGGCCTTGGCGAAGACGCCCCTCTTGGCGTGCCGCCCGGATCTGGAGACGGCGTGGCGGCCGGATTTCGAGCGGGGCGAGGGCACTCCGTTCACCGCCTCCTCCGCGCTCTCCAGATCGGCTTCCGTGAGCACCGGGAAATGGGCGATGAGCCACCAGCCGCCGTCGTCGGCCGGGCCCGCCGCCAGGGAACCGCCCACCGCCTCGGCCCGCTCCCGCAGACCGATCAGCCCATAACCGCCGTGGCCGCCCGTGGGGCGGGACACGCGGCGGCCCGTTCTGTCGTTGTAGACGTCCACCCGGAGCAGATCGTCCCGGGTGCGATGCACCCGCACCGTCGCCTGGGCGCCGGGCGCGTGCCGGCGTACGTTGGTCAGCGCCTCCTGCACCACACGGTGGACCGCCGAGCCCACCTCGGGCAGCAGAACGCTCTTGCGGGCCGGGGCTGTGATCTCCAGCTGCGCGGTCGAACCGTCACCCTGACCGCTGAACATCGAGACGATCTTGGTGAGTTCGGCGTACGGCTCCTCGGGCCGGGTGACGGCGGACTGCTCGCCCTCGTCGCGCAGCACCCGGATCAGCCGGCGCATGGAGTCCAGGGTCCGCTGCCCGGCCTCGGCGATGTTGTTCAGGATCGGCCCGACCTGATGGGGCGCGCTCTCGTGGATCACCCCGGCGGCGTGCGCCTGCGCGATGATGCCCGTCACATGGTGGGCCACGAAGTCATGGAGTTCCCGGGCGAGTTGCATCCGCTCGGCGAGACGCACGGCGGCGATCGTACGGTTGCGGCGGGCGTCCTGGGTGCGCAGATAGCAGCCCGTCCCGACCGCCCCGCCCACGGCGAACGTCAGCAGAAACGGATAGGTCAGCGTGATCCCCATGCCGCCGGTGCGCATGGGTTCGTCGATGATGCTCGCCCCGATCGCGGTGGCCAGCCCCAGGGTGATGCCGGGGCGGGTGACATTGCGGCAGATACGGGCGAGCAGGAACAGCATGCACGCCGTCTCCAGCAGCCCCCACTCGGGCATGGACCACCCCATCACACAGGTGCCCAGCGTCACCGAGGACGAGACCGTCGCGACGAAGAGGGCCCGCCCCTCGGTGCTCAGCCGCGGTTCCGGGACGAGCACCAGCGCCAGGGCGATGGGGCCGGTCACGAGCGGTATCCAGTCGGCGGGCCCCCGCTGCTGGGACCCGATGATCACCATGTCGAGGAGCCACAGCACGCCGAAGGCCGGGTACAGCGCGCGGTGCTTCACCTGCGAGATGGGTAACCGACGGGGGCGATGGTGCGGCTGAGTCGCACGTGCCGAGAGCGCCGCGAGTGACGAGGTTGTCATACAACCGGAGGCTAGGCATGGTCATGCCTCCGTGTCAGCCAGTGCGGGGATCTGTGGGATGGGGCACAGATCGATTACAGGGACATCACAGGCCGATCAAGTGCGGGCCGGCACGGACACGATGTCAGTGTCCGGTCTGGACCGTTCCGTTGGCCCAGGCCCAGGCCGCCACCTCGACACGGTTGCGCACGCCGAGCTTGTGATGGATGTGGCCCAGATGTGTCTTCACGGTCGACAGCGACAGACACAGCTCGGCGCTGATCTCCTGGTTGGTACGGCCCACCGCGACCAGCCGGGCGACCTCCAACTCCCGTGTGCTGAGCGACGATTCGTGCACTCCGAGGCCGTTCCCCGGCGCCGCCACGCGCTCCTCCAACTGCTTCAGCAGCCGGACCGTCACCGCCGGCGAGACCAGCGCGTCACCGCGCGCCGCCGCCCGTACCGCCTCCACCAGCAACGCGGGCGTGGCGTCCTTGAGCAGGAACCCGCAGGCGCCGTTGCGCAGTGCCACGTTGAGGTAGTCGTCCTGGTCGAAGCTGGTGACCACCACCACCTGGGTCGGATGCGTCGCCCCCGGACCGGCCAGCAGCCGGGTCACCTCCAGGCCGTCCAGCTTCGGCATCCGCACATCCACCAGACACACGTCCGGCCGCAGCGCGCGCGCCAACTCCACGCAGGTGAGCCCGTCGGAGGCCTCCCCGATCACCTCGATGCCCTCCTGGGCGTCGAGGATGAGACGGAAACCGGCCCGGACCAGGTCCTGGTCGTCGGCGATCATCACACGCGTCGGATTGCTGCTCACCCGGCCGAGCATGCCACGGATCATGTCGATGATCCGGCCGACCGCCGAAAGCCGATGGATGAAGGGCCCTGAGAACCGGGGCAGTCGGCGCGTACCGGGCGACTGGTCGTCTTCGGGCGGAGCGACCGAGGCCGATCGACCGATGGCGCGGCCCCGCTATCGGTCGAATGGTCGATGCCCCGGGCCCGCTCGTCACGAAAGAGTCACAACGCACCAGGCGAACGATGCCGAGGGTCCCCCGACCCCCCACTCGAACAAGGCAGGAACCATGGCTGTGGACAGCTCTGACCGACTCAGCGCCCGGGAACTGGAAATCCTCCTTCTGGCGGCCCACGGGATGTCGGACGCGGACATGTCCCATCGACTGTCGATCTCTCCCCGTACGGTCGCCTCGCACATGCGCAGCATGCGGGAGAAGCTGTGCGCGAAGAACCGCACACATCTCGTCGCGATCGCCCTGCGCGTCGGAATCCTCGCGCTGCGAAGCGATCTGACGGACCGTCTGGGCCGACCGGACCGGCCGACCCAGACGGACCGGCAGGACCGGCTGGACCGGCGTGATCGGCAGGACCGACTGGACGTACTCGACCGGCTGGACCGACTGGATCGGCATGACTGGCAGGACCGGCTGGGCGAAACGTTCCGCTTGACGGGGCGGAGCGGCGTCCACGGCCGACCGGCGGTCGCCGCGTAACGAAGGACGGCGCACGCCCGGCCCGAGCACCACACACGGGCGTGCCCCCTGCACGTGGCCGGAGCGCCACACGCGGGCACAACCCCCGTGCGACCAGCCCGCGTACAGCCGGGACAACCCCCATACGCCCGGCCGCGACCGCGGACACCCCCGGTGTCCGCGGTCGTCTGTCGTCCGGGCCCGCCTCGGCGTGGCGGTTTCGCGCCTCCTCCCCGTTCTGATCCGCGGTGGGGACGAGGGGCCGTGCGGCCGAGGGCGACCACCGGGAAGAACCGGGTCGAGCCCGCGATGGTGAGACGGGCCGGGGTGTACCGCCGAAGCGGTTGGGGCCGCAGGGGCGGTCAAGGTGCTCCTGGTGGCCTGGACGTCCTCCAGTTCGCCGCCGTGGACTGCCTGGACCGCCTTGCGCGACCGCCGCACTGCCTCACCCGTCGCCGTCGCCCGTCCGACTCGTCCGAGGGTCCACCTGGATCTTGGGGCCGGCCCCGGCGTCCCGAGGGCGTTCACCCGCCAGTACCGGGCCCACCTCGTCGAGGCTCACCGTCGCCGCGACCAACGGTCGGGGATCGACCCTGCCTGAGGCGTACGCCTCGATGGTGGCGGGGAGGCCGGGGGAGGCGGAGAGGACACCGACCGCGGTGACGTCTTTCAGCACGAGCGTGCGGGTGTCGATGGTGCTGGGCTCTCCCGCCAGGCCTATGTACACGACCCGGCCGGACGGTTCGACCGACTCCAGGGCGCGGGACGGGAGATGGGCGGCGTTCGAGGCGTCCACCACCGCGTCGAAGGGCAGGCCGGGGAGGGAGTCCTCGTCCCATACGTGCTCGAAGCCCAAGGAGTGGGCGAACGCGGGGGAGTTGTCGGCGCGGTCCAGCAGATGGACCTCGACGCCCTCCGCCCGCAGGAACATCGCGACCAGCAGGCCGATGGTCCCGGGCCCGAGGACGAGCACCCGGTCCCCGGGGCCGGTCGCGGTGGCGCGGGCCGCGCGCAGGGCGTTGCCGCCCGGTTCCACGAGCGCGCCGAGCACGGCGTCGACCGTGTCGGGCAGCGCGTGCAACGAGGAGGCGGGCACGGCGAGTTGCCCGGCGAGAGCCCCGGCCTGTCCGCCTCGGATACCGACCTCCCGGCGCCCCTCGCACACATGCTGACGGCCCCGGAGACAGCGGCGGCAGCCGCCGCAGCCCAGCATGGTGTCGCCCATGACCCGGCGGCCGATCCACCCCGGATCGACCCCGTCACCGACGGCCGCCACCCGCCCCGCCCACTCGTGCCCCGGCACCATCGGATAACCGGCGTGCCCCTGGTGGAGGTAGGCCATGGCACCGGTGTAGAACTCCATGTCCGTGCCGCACACACCGACCCGCTCCACGTCCACCACGACCTCCCCGGGACCGGCCGTCGGCGCCGGAAGCTCCTGGACCTCGTACGAGCCGGGGGCGGTCAGCACGAACGCGCGCATCGGGCGAGGACTCACCGGGGTCCGAGCACGTTCTGGCGCTGGGTGCCGAGGTGCTTGATGCCGAGCTCCATCACATCACCGGGCCGGAGGTACACCGGCGGGGTGAGGCCCATGCCGACGCCGGGCGGGGTGCCGGTGTTGATGAGGTCGCCGGGCTCCAGGACCAGGAACTGGCTGAGGTAGTGCACGATGAAGTACGGGTCGAAGATCATCGTCTTGGTGCTGCCGGTCTGCCGGCGTTCGCCGTTGACGTCCAGCCACATGTCCAGGGCGAGTACGTCGTCGAGCTCGTCGGCGGTGGCGAGCCAGGGGCCCGCCGGGTTGAAGGTCTCCGCCGACTTGCCCTTGGCCCACTGCCCGCCCCGCTCCAACTGGAAGGCGCGCTCGCTGACGTCGTTGACGACCACATAGCCCGCGATGGCGTCGCGGGCCTCCGCCACCGAGTCCAGATAGCCGGTCCGCCTGCCGATGACGATGCCCAGCTCCACCTCCCAGTCGGTCTTCGTCGAACCCCTCGGGATGCGTACGTCGTCGTTCGGGCCGATCAGGGTGTTGGGCGACTTGGTGAAGAGGATCGGCTCGTCGGGGACGGCCATTCCGCTCTCGGCGGCGTGGTCGCGGTAGTTGAGGCCGATGCAGAGGATCTGGTGCGGGCGGGCGATCGGAGCGCCGATCCGCTCCCCGGAGAAACGGGAGACCCGGCCCGCCTCGGCCCGCTCGGCGACGACGGGACGGACCCGGTCGAGACCGCCCGAGCCGAAGAACGCCTCGTCGAAGTCCGTGACGACATCGGACAGATCCACATACGTCTCGTCGTCGATACGGGCCACGGGCTTCTCGGCTCCGGCGGCGCCGATGCGCATCAGATACATGCTGGGGCTCCAAGGTGAGGGGGCGGGGTGAGGGGCCGGCTGATGTCGGCCGGGGCGGGTGTCAGACGTGCGGTCTGCCGAGGGAGCCCAGCAGCGCGCGGATCTCGTCCAGGGCGTCGACCAGGGAGGTCAACGGGGTCCGGTACGCCAGCGCGCTGACGCTCACGGCGCCCGAGGGCACGGTCGGCGAGGTCGGATAGACGGGGAGGGCGAGGCAGTTGACCCCGATCTCGTTCTCCTGGTCGTCCACGCCGTACCCCCGTTCCCGGGTGGCCGTCAGATCCTCGTGCAGGGCGTCGGCCGTACACCGAGAACGGGCCGTACGAGACGTCGGCGGGGAGACGCCGATCCAGGCCCGGACCTCTTCCAGCGTGCCCAGCCGCCGCGCCAGCAGCAGCTTTCCGACGGCCGTGGTGTGGGCGGGGTTGCGCCCGCCGATCGTCGAGGTCAGCCGGACGGCACCGGTGGGCGGATCGACCTTGGCGCGGTACACGATCTCGCGCCCGTCGAGGACCGCGTAGTGCGCGGTCTCCCCGAAGCGGTCCGCGAGGGCTTCGAGCACGGGGCCGATGCGCACGGCCTCGGGCCGGGCCTCGTGATGGGCGAACGCCATCCGCAGGAACTCGTCCCCCAGCAGATAACGGCCGCGGTCGTCCTGGTCGGCCAGCCCGGCCCGGCGCAGCGCGCCGAGCGCCCGGTGCACGGTCGGCTTGGGGCTCGCCACGATCCGGGTCAGCTCCTCAAGCCCCACCCCTTCGGGGAACCGGGCCAGCTCCTTCAGCACCGCGAGCACCCGGTCCGAGCCGACAAGACGGCTGCCGGCGGCGGGAGTTGGACCGTCCACGCCGACATGCGTCGGCCCGTCCGCTCCGGGGTCTGTCGGACCGTCGTAGGTCTGCGTATGCTCCATGGCGTTCCAGACTGTAGACCACCGTACCGACTGTCGGAAGAGGTCCCAGGGTGAGGCTCCGCAGCGCACAGTGGTACGAGGGACAGGACCGCAACGCCTATATCCACCGGGCGTGGATGCGCAGGGGCGTGCCCGGTGACGCCTTCACCGGACGGCCCCAGATAGCCATCGCCAACTCGGCCTCGGACCTGACCCCTTGCAACGCCCATCTCGACGAGGTCGCCGCCTCGGTGCGGGACGGCATCTACGAAGCGGGCGGCATCCCCCTCGACCTGCCCGTGGTGTCCCTCGGCGAGACGAACGTACGGCCCACCGCCATGCTCTGGCGCAACATGGCCGCGATGGCCACCGAGGAGATGCTGCGGGCCAACCCCGTCGACGGAGTCGTGCTGCTCGGCGGCTGCGACAAGACGATCCCCTCGCTGCTGATGGCCGCCGCCTCGGTGGACCTGCCCGCCGTCGTCGTCCCCGGCGGCCCCATGCTCACCGGCACCTTTCGGGGCAGACCACTGGGCTGCGGCACCGATGTGTGGCGGCTGTCCGAGGAGGTCCGCGCGGGCACGCTCTCGCAGGAACAGTTCACCCGCTCCGAGTCGGCGATGATCCGCAGCCGGGGCCACTGCAACACCATGGGCACCGCCTCGACGATGGCGCTGGTCGCGGAGGCGCTGGGCACGATCGTCCCCGGTGTCGCCGGGACCCCCGCCCCCGACAGCCGCCTCCTTGAGGCCGCGCACCACACCGGGAGACTGGCCGTCGACATGATCGCCGCCGACCGTCGCCCCGCCACGTTCCTCACCATGGGGTCCTTCCACAACGCGATCGTCACGCTGGCCGCCGTCGGAGGCTCGACCAACGCCGTCGTCCACCTCCTGGCCATCGCCGGACGCCT
The DNA here is from genome assembly GCF_053592555.1 of Streptomyces sp. NPDC002643. NCBI lineage: Bacteria > Bacillati > Actinomycetota > Actinomycetes > Kitasatosporales > Streptomycetaceae > Streptomyces > Streptomyces sp. NPDC002643. The sequence goes on along the minus strand of NZ_JBSFVY010000013.1, from coordinate 247,464 downwards.
GGGCGTCGACCTCACCCTCGACGACTTCGACCGCATCGGCTCCCGCGTGCCGGTGCTCGTCGACCTCCAGCCCGCCGGACGCTTCCTCATGGAGGACTTCCATCGCGCCGGAGGACTGCTCGCCGTACTGCGCGAGGTCCGCGACCTGCTCGACCGCGACGCCCTCACCGTCACCGGCGAACCCCTGGTCGACGCCCTCGACGACGCCCCGATCTGGGACCCCGAGGTCATCCGCACCCGCGCCGAACCCCTCGTCGCCGAAGGCGGCATCGCCGTACTGCGCGGCAACCTCGCCCCCGACGGCGCCCTCATCAAACCGGCCGCAGCCTCCCCGCACCTCCTCCGGCACCGGGGACGGGCCGTCGTCTTCGACTCCATCGAGGACTTCCACGCCCGTATCGACGACCCCGACCTGGACGTGGACGCCGACTCCGTCCTCGTCCTGCGCGGCTGCGGCCCCAAGGGCTACCCGGGCATGCCCGAGGTCTCCAACATGCCCCTGCCGAAGAAGCTCCTCGAACAGGGCGTCCGAGACATGGTCCGCGTCTGCGACGGCCGGATGAGCGGCACGGCGTACGGCACGGTCGTCCTCCATGTCACCCCGGAGGCCGCGGCCGGCGGCCCCCTCGCCGTCGTCCGCACCGGCGACCTCATCACCCTGGACGTCGAGGCCCGCCGTATCGACGTCGACGTCCCCGACGACGAACTCGCCGCACGCACCCCCAACAAGGCCACGCTCACCGGCTTCGCCAACCCCCGGCGCGGCTGGGAACGCCTCTACGTCGACCATGTCCAAGGCGCCGACACCGGCGCCGACCTGGACTTCCTGGTCGGCTCCAGCGGTTCGGAGGTGGGCCGGGAGTCCCACTGACCGCGTCGGTGACTCAAGGGCGCGCCCGGCTTCGGTGCGCTCAGATACGCGGTGCCCGGCGGACCGTCAGGACGGCCACGTCGTCCTGACGGCGCCCCTCGTCGGCGAAGGCGCGGGCGTCCTCGTGCAGGGCCTTCGGCAACTCGGTGGCGGAGAGCCCGAGATGCTTCGACAGACGCTCGTCGAGCGGGTAGAACGTGCCCTCGGAGTCACGGGTCTCGGTCAGGCCGTCGGTGGTCAGCAGCAAAGTGGCCCCGTCCGGGAAGTCGAACCAGTCCACGGTGGTCGGCTCCATCGCCAACTCGGCCAGCCCCAGCGGGACACCGGAGTCCAGGGGTGGTGTGGTGACCACGCCCTCGTGCAGCAGCCGGGGCGGCACATGCCCGCAGTTGACGAGCTGGGCCTCGCCGCCCGGGTCGACGCCCACGATGAGCGCGGTCACGAACCGCTCGTCGTCGCCGGTCTGTTCGGCGTACGAGTTGTGCCGGACGACCGCCGCGTCCAGCGCGTCCACCAGCGAGGTCATCGTGGGCTCACGGTGGGCCGCCTCACGGAAGGCGCCGATCACCGCGAACGCGGCGCCCACGGCGGCCAGCCCCTTGCCCTGGACATCGCCGATCAGCACCCGGGTGCCCCAGGGCGAGGCCACGACGTCGTAGATGTCACCGCCGACGAGGCGCTCCTCGTGCAGCGGCTCGTAGACGCCGTTGACCAGCACGTCATCGGTGACCAGCGGCAGCGGGTGCAGGATGTGCCGTTGCATCGCGGCGGCGGTGGAGCGCAGCCGGAGCATCTCGTGCTCGCGCCGGATGCGCCGATGGCAGGCGTAGACGGAGGCCGCGCCCAGGGCCACGGTGAACAGCACGAGCAGCAGCCGGTCCAGCCAGAGGCCGCCGATCGGGGCCCGCACCACCACGGTCGTCGTCACGACCAGCGTGCTCCACGCGGCGACGAACGCCGTCTGCCGCACCGAGCACAGTGCCGCCGCCGTACCCGGCAGGAACACCAGCAGACCGAGCAGCCACACCTCGGACCCGGACAGCACCCCGAGGATCTCCACCAGCAACGTCAACGTGAGTACGGCGAGCACCAGTTCGCCGGTGGCCGGTGGTTCGATGGCATCGAAGGGTTCGGAAGGTCTCGTCCGGCGAATCCGGCGACTACCGATCATGTGTACGTGCTCCTGTGCGGGTGGCGATCTCCCCGTACGGTATTCAGCTCCGGGCCGGGACCGAGAGGCGCCCCGCCGATCATGAGGGCGGCTCCCGAGGGCCGGCCATCCGTCCCGGCCGCCGTCCTCAGTCGCCCACCCGCAGCAGCAGCTTCCCCGTCGAGGTACGCCCGCCCATCAGCCGGTGCGCCTCTGCGGCCTCCGGCAAGGGGAACTCGGCGGTGACCGGCAGACTCACCGTGCCGTCGGACACCTTACGGAAGGCGCGCTCGGTGAGTGTGCGCAGCGCGTCGGGTGCCGAGCGGGCGAGGGCCAGGATGGAGAAACCGGCGACCGAAAGGCCCCGCGCGTACAGCTCCGGCTGGCCCACGTGCCACGGCTGGGCCCCGCTCGCGTTGCCGAAGGACACCAGGCGCCCGAAGACGGCCAGCGCGTCGAGACCCTGGCGCAGGGTGTCGCCGCCCACTGGGTCGAGCACCAGGTCGACACCCCGGCCCCGGGTGACACGGCGGACGTCCTCGGCGAACGTGTCGGCGACGAACACCTCGTCATAGCCGTGCTTCAGCGCGTACTCGGCCTTGGACGCGGAGGACACCACCCCGTACACCGCTCCGGCGCCCGCCGCCCGGGCGAGCTGTCCGGCCACCGTGCCGATGCCGCCCGCCGCGCCCTGCACCAGCACGGTCTCACCCGCGCGCAGCCGCCCGACCTCGTGGAGCAGGGCGTGCGCGGTCGGTACGACGGTGGGGAGGGTGGCCGCGGTCCGCAGGTCCAGGCCGTCGGGGAGCGGGAAGACGGTGACGGCGTCGGCGACGACCACCTCGGCGTAGGCCCCGCCGTCGGTGAGGGCGGCGACCTCCTGGCCCGGGCGCAGCCCCTCGACCCCGGCGCCGACGGCCCGGATGCGCCCGGAGACCTCCAGGCCCGGACGGTAAGGCAGCGACGGAACCCGGTACCCCTCGGCGCGTGCCTTGAGGTCGGCGAAGTTCACACCGGCGTAGGCTGTGTCGATGCTGACCCGGCCCGGCCCCGGTTCGGGGACCTCGACCTCCACGGCCTTCAGGACCTCGGGAGCGCCGTACTCCTGGAACTCGACTGCGCGCATGGCGGATCACCGCACCCTTCGACGAGCGTTGATGAGTGTGCATGAGTGTTCAACGGGAAGCGAACACTCGGACTGTAAGATATTCATCGAACACTCGGCAACTGGCCGGCAACCGGCCGGAGCCCTCGACACGGAGAGCCGTCGAGGGGGCGTACACGATGACGGGAGGGGCATGTCGAACCGGGCTGTGGGCGGGAGTCACCGGGCGGCGCCGGTGCACACCGATCCCGAGGACGTGTCCGTGCTGGCCGCGCTGTCCGCGGTCGCCGATCCCGTGCGCATCCAGCTGATCCGCGAGCTGGCGGGCTCCGCCGACTGGTCACGCAGTTGCGGCAGCTTCGACGTACCCGTCGGCAAGGCGGCCCTGAGCCATCACTTCTCCGTCCTACGCGGCGCCGGCCTGGTCGAGCAGCGCGACGAGGGCCCCAAACGCGTCAACCGCCTACGCAGAGAGGAGTTCGAGGCCCGCTTCCCCGGACTCCTCGAACTCCTTCTGCGCGCCGACGACCTGGAGTGAGCCCGGCTCGCCCCAAGTCGTCGGCGGTGATCACCTCATCGCGATGGCGGGATCACCTCACCGATCGCCTCACCGCAGCTCCCGTGCGTACGGTGCCACGGTGATCCGGTCGATCAGCGGGGCGAAGCGGGAGCGGAGCGGCACTCCGGGGAAGGTGTCCGACGCGTAGGTCGTGCCGTCGAAGTCGGGCAGTTCCTCGGAGCGGAAGGTGACCGTGTTCCGGCCCTTCTTCAGCTGGACCGGGACGGTCAGCTCCCAGAAGTTGTTCTGGTGGAAGCTGTGCGGGAAGCCGACGCGCCGTGTCTCGCCGCCGTTGACGGTGAGGTCGGCGTGGCGGGCGAGCGGGTCCGGGTTGTAGTGGGTGGCCTCCGCCTGCTCGGGGTTGGAGTAGCGGATGCGCAGCGCGTACAGACCAGCCCGGTCGGCGGTGACGGTGAAGGTCGCCGTGTTGCCGTTGCCCGGCTCGCCGCCGACCCCGGTGATCGCCGTACCGCCGGTGGCCAGCGAGAGCGGGGTGAGCGCGGCTGAGCCCGCCAGTTCGGCGTCGCCCGCCTCGTACGTACGGCTCTCCAGGGCGCCTTCGGCGGGTGTGACCGTGAGGCGGTCGACGAGCGTGGTGGTCGAACTCCCGGTCAGCGTCACCTTGTTGACACCGCCCGAGAGGGAGACCGCGGCCTTGCCGCCGCCCTTGGCCAGCCGCAGGACGTCGTGGCCGTTGACGGAGAGCCGGGCGCCCGACCCGGTGAGGGTGTCGACATCGAGGGTGGCCTCGCGGTCGGCGGGGGAGTAGACCCAGAACGTGGCCGTCTGCCCCTTCTTCAACTGGACCGCGCCCGAGCCGGTGGCTGGGGTCCCGGCCCGCTCGGGCAGCTGATAGACGGGCTTCGCCCCGCCGCCCAGCCAGGCCGGCTCACCTTCGTACACCTGCGTGGCGGCCGAGGCGTCCGGCAGGGAGAGCGTGAGGCGGTCGACGATGGCGTCGCCCTTGGTGGCGCCCTTGCCGTCGAGGCTCCTCGCGGCGAGCTCAGCGTGTGCTTGCCCTTCGAGACCGGCCGCCGCTACCGCGTCACCGTGCTGTCCGGCACCCTCGCCGACACGGCCGGAGCCCAGACGCTGGGCAGCGGCGACCGTGGAGTCACCCTGGACGGGGGCGGGGACTGGGAGATCGCGATCGAGGAACTCGACACCGCGCGTCCGCCGTACGCGGCGTCGTCGTCGGGGGACTTCGACGACGTCGTAACCACCGCGCGGCAGGGCTTCGCCGACTTCGCCGACACGGTGGCCCCCTGGCGCTCGCCCGCCACCCCGGCCGCCGAACTCGCCGCCTGTGTCCTGTGGTCGGCGACCGTTCGGCCCGCGGGCCTGGTGGGGCGGCCCGCCGTCCTGATGTCCAAGCACTGGATGGACAAGGTCTGGAGCTGGGACCACTGCTTCAACGCCCTCGCCCTGGCCCCCGGCCGCCCCGAACTGGCCCAGTTCGCCCTGCCCTTCGACCACCAGGACGCGGGCGGCGCCCTGCCCGACTCGGTCACCCACTCCGAAGTCCTGTACAACTTTGTCAAACCCCCATCCACGGCTGGACCTTCGGCCACCTCCGCCGCCGACTGCCCACACCTCCCGACCGGGCCGCGCTGGCCGAGACATACGAGCGGCTGGCACGCTGGACGGACTTCTGGCTCACCGCACGCCGTGCCCCCGGCTCCCCGCTGGCCCACTACCAGCACGGCAACGACAGCGGCTGGGACAACGCCACCACCTTCGACCCCGAGCGCGTCGTCGAAACCGCCGACCTGGCCGCCTTCCTCGTCCTCCAACTGCGCGAACTCGCCGCACTGGCCGAGGAGTTGGAGAAACCCGAAGACGCCCGCCGCTGGGAGCGGACGGCCGAGGAGACGCAGTCGGCGCTCTTCGACCGGCTCTGGACGGGGGACGGTTTCGTCGCCCGGGGCGTCGAGACCGGGGACACCTGGCGCAGCGCCGGTCTGCTCGATGTGATGCCGATCGTGCTGGGCGAGCATCTGCCCGACGACATCGCCGGTGCCCTGGCCGATCGCATCAAGGCCCATCTGACGCCGTACGGCCTCGCCACCGAGCTGACCACCTCGCCGCACTACCTCCCCGACGGCTACTGGCGCGGCCCCATCTGGGCCCCCGCGACCGTGCTCATCGACGACGGACTGCGCCGCGTCGGCCACCACCGCCTCGCGGACGACGTCAGCGCCCGCTTCCGCGCCCTGTGCGAGGCCCACGGCTTCGCTGAGAACTTCGACGCCCTCACCGGCACGGGCCTGCGCGACCGCGCCTACACCTGGACCGCCGCCGCCTACCTCCTCCTCGCCGAGGCCCACGCACACCGGGCCGACCACTGCGCCCGCCTTCCGGGTCTGTGTTCTTGATGAAATTTGGTGTGCAGATGTGTTGACCCCTGTTTGAGATCCCTTCTAGGTTGCGGAAGCCACAGAGCCGCTGACCTGCAGGTGAGGTCGCGCGGACGCAACTGCCCAGAAAGGTACGTCGTGCACGGAAAGAACCATCGCGGGACAGCTTGTGTGGGGGCGTTGCTGGCCGGCGCCACGGCATTCGGCGGAGCCTTCGCCTCCCCTGCGGCCGCCGCTCCCGCCGCCGTCTCCCGCCACGCCTCACCGCCACCCGTCAGCGACTTCCGCGGCGTCAACTGGGCCGACCCGCGCGACAACTACGCCGACGACGCGGTCGTGCCCTCCGGCCTGTCCACCTCCGACAGCTACGGCACGACCTACGCCAAGTCCCGCGCCATCATCGGCGGCTTCGCCGAACTCGGCGCCAACACCGTCCGCCTCCCGGTCAACCCCACCTCCGTCAACGGCCCCTTCTGGAAGTCGTACCGGGCTGCGATCGACGCCGCCACCGCCAAGGGCTTCAAGGTCATCCTGGGCTACTGGGAGGGCGACAACGCCAAGGACGGCAAGATCGACGACCAGGCCGCCTGGGACCGCATGTGGGCGCGACTCACCTCGTCCTACGAGCGCAACTCCAAGGTGTACTTCGAGCCGATGAACGAGCCGTTCGGCTACACCTCCCAGGAGTGGCGCGACGTGGCCGCCAACTGGCTGGACACCCACCGCTCCATACCGCGCGACCGGGTCCTCATCGGCGGCATCAAGTACAGCGAGGACGTCAAGCCCGTCTGCGCCGACAGCCGCCTCGACGGCACCCGGATCGCCCTGCACAACTACGGTTTCTGGCACACCGACTGGACCAGCGTCGACCAGTGGAAGGCCGACTTCAAGGAGCGCATCGGCACCTGCGCCTCGCGCACCGTCCTCGACGAGTTCGGCGCCTCCATGACCACCGGCCTCGACTACAACGGCCCCGTCAACGGCTCCAACGAGATCGCCTACATCCAGGCCGCCACCGACACCATCCGCGAGCTGGGCCTCGGCTCGGTCTACTGGCCCGGCCTGCGCAACGGCGACACCTACTCCCTCACCACCCTCCAGGGCACGGGCACCCGCCTCAGCCTCAAGCTCAACAACCAGAGCGGCCTCGACCGCCTGCACTGGGCCTGGAAGCAGTAACGGCGATCGGACCGCCCACTCCGGTGCTCCCCGGCGGGCGACCTTCCCGAAGGCGTCTTCCGGGGGCTCCACGGTTCGTCCACACTGGCCATGTGGACGTCCCTCGAACTGGTGACCCCCTCGTGGGCGACCCCGGGCTCTTCGGCCCGGGGTCCATGACCTGGCAGGCGCATGGCGACCCCATGATGTGGATCGCCGGTATCCGCGCCCTGTACCTCCAGGCCCTGCACCCGCGCGCGGTGCGCGGAGTCATGCAGAACTCGGACTTCCGCAAAGACGCCTGGGGCCGGCTGATGCGGACCGCCGACTTCGTCGGCACGATCACGTACGGCACCACCGAGGCCGCCGAACGGGCCGCCGCCCGCGTTCGGAAGATCCACAGCATGCTGACGGCGACCGACCCGGACACGGGGGAGCGGTACGGCGTCGACGAGCCCGAGCTGCTGCTGTGGGTGCACTGCGCGGAGATCGACTCCTATGTGCACATCCTGCGCCGCTCCGGCTACCCGTTCACGGAGACCGCCGCCGACCTTTACGTCCGTGAACACCGGGTCAGCGCCGGGCTCGTGGGTCTCGACCCGGCCGAAGTCCCCGGTGACCAGCAGGAGTTGGCCGCGTACTTCGAGAAGGTGCGGCCCGAGCTGGCCGCCGGACCCGAGGCACGGGAGGTGGACGACTTCCTGCGCAGACCGCCCACCCACCCGTTGCTCGTACCGGCACGCGAAGCACTCTGGCGGCGCGTGGCCAACCTGGCGTACGCCTCTCTGCCGCCGTACGCCCATGAGTTGTACGGCAGACCGGCCCCGGCACCGGCCATCGTCACCCGGCGCCTCCGGCTCACCGGTACCCTGCTGCGCTCGATCCCCGCACACCTGCGCTGGCAACTCCCGCCCAAACACATCCTCCGCGCCATGGCCCGGCTCGGCCCCGGCTCGCGCCCGGCACCGTACAAAGTCAGGAGATAGGTCGCCATACTGGACGGGCCAGGGGAGGGCGGGTCCGTGAGGACGGGGGCGAACGGCGGCGATGGGGGACACCAGGCTGGTCCAGGGCCGGTACCGGCTGCTCGATCTGATCGGGCGGGGCGGGATGGGCGAGGTCTGGCGCGCGAGAGACGAATCACTGGGCCGACAGGTCGCCGTCAAGTGCCTCAAGCCCATCAACACCCAGCCCGACCAGGCCTTCACCCAGGTCCTCAGGGAGCGCTTCCGACGCGAGGCCCGCGTGGCGGCGGCGCTCCAGCACCGGGGAGTGACCGTCGTCCACGACTTCGGGGAGTCCGACGGGGTGCTGTTCCTCGTCATGGAGTTACTGGAGGGCCGCAACCTCAGCCAGATCCTGGAGGACAACAGGCATTACCCGCTGCCCGTCGCCGATGTCGTCGACATCGCCGACCAGGTCGCCGCCGCGCTCGCCTACACCCATCACCAGGGCATCGTGCACCGCGACCTGAAGCCCGCCAACATCATGCGGCTCACCGACGACACGGTGAAGATCTGCGACTTCGGCATCGCCCGCCTCGGCCGTGACGTCACCTTCACCTCCCGGCTCACCGGCACCGGCATCGCCATGGGCACCCCGCACTACATGTCCCCGGAACAGATCAGCGGCGACCAGGTCGACCAGCGCAGCGATCTGTACTCCTTCGGCTGTGTCCTCTACGAACTCATCACCGGAGTACCGCCGTTCGACCTCGACGACGCCTGGGCCGTGCTGATGGGACACCGGGACACCCCGCCCAGGCCGCCGCGCACCCACCGCGAGGAAATCCCCGAGTACCTGGACCGCATCATCCTGGACCTCCTCGCCAAGCGGCCCGAGGAACGCCCGCAGGACGCCCACGAGTTGGGCCGCCGCGTGGACGAGGGCCGCACCGCCACCCCGGCCCCGTCGTACGTCCCCACGGCCGTCGCACCCCCCGGGTCACCCGAGGCCGCCCCCGAACCCCGCCCCGGGCGGCCCTCCCCGCGCGAACCCCGGCTGCCCTCCTGGACCCGCGAGATGACCACCGGGCACAAGGCCACCGCCACCGGGCTGAGCCTCACCCCGCCGGACGCCTCGGCCGGTCTCACCGGGGAGTGGATCGCCCGCCCGGCCACCGGCCGCGCCGAGGAACCCGTCCAGGACGAACGGCCTGCCCCGTCAAGGGAGTTGATCGTCACCCTGGCCGGACGGCACAACGCCGGACTGAGTCTCGGACGCCTCGGCCGCTGGACCGAGGCCGGCGAAGTGCACCGCGCGGTCGCCGTCGAGCGCGAGCACGCCCTCGGGCCCGACCATCCCGACACCCTGGCCAGCAGGTACGAGGTCGGCTTCACCCTCAGCCGCACCGGGCGCCCCGCAGACGCCCTCCGCGAGTTCGCCCATGTGGCCCGAACCCGCGAGCGGGTCCTCGGTGCAGAGCACTCCGACACCCTCGCCGCCCGACAGGAAATGGCGTATGTACTCGGCCAGTTGGGGCGGCACTTCGAGGCCCACCAGGCGTACACCTCGGTCCTCGACGCCCGCGAACGCACGGTGGGCCCCGACCATCCGGACACCCTGCGCTGCCGCCACAACCTCGCCTTCAACCTCAGCAGGCTGGGCCGCCTGGAGGACTCGTACCAGATGGCGAGCGACGTGGCCGCCGCCCGCACCCGCGTCCTCGGCGCGGGCCACCCCGACACCCTCGTCACCCGCTACGAAGTCGCTTACGCCCTCGGTCAGTTGGGCCGCTGGCCCGAGGCGCTGCAGACCTATCAGGACGTTGCCGAGGCCCGAGCCCAGGCCCTCGGCCCCGATCACCCCGACACCCTCGCCGCCCGCTACGAGGTCGGCATCAGCCTCGGCCGACTAGGCCGCAGCACCGACGCGCTCACCCTCTACCGTGCCCTGGTCGACGACCGCACCCGCGTCCACGGCCCCGCCCACCCCGAGACCCTGCGCGCCCGCCACGGCCTCGGCGTCAATCTGGGGCGCCTCGGCCGCTGGGAGGAGGCCCTCGCCGAATCGCGCGACGTGTGCGCCCTGCGCGAGCGCACCCTCGGCGCCGACCATCCCGACACCCTCGTCAGCCGCCGCGAGGTCGCCGTCGGCCTCGGCTGGCTGGGCCGCTGGGCCGACGCCCTCACCGAGTACCGAGACGTGGCCGACGCCCGCGAACGCGTCCTCGGCGCCGACCACCCCGACGCCCTGGCCAGCCGCAACGACGAGGCCCACTGCCTGGAACAACTCGGGCGGGGCCAGGAGGCCGTGGACCTCTACCGGAGGGTGGCGGCGTTACGCGGGCAGCGGGCGACCGGGCGACCTTGAACCGGGGGCTGCTGCGAGCCGGGCAGGGTGGACACGCCGTCCCGCTCCCCATTGATCCACCTGCCCCACACCCCTGGCCGACCCCGATTATCACGTGTTACGAAAAGTCCCATGCCTGCCACCCCCGCACCCGTCCCCTCGTCCACAGCCCGGCCCAGCCGTCCCGGGCCCCGGCCACGGGACGCGTACGACGCCGTGATCGTCGGCGGTGGCCACAACGGTCTGGTCGCCGCCGCCTACCTCGCCCGGGCCGGCCGCTCGGTCCTGGTGCTGGAGCGGCTGGGCGGCACCGGGGGCGCCGCGGTCTCCACTCGGCCCTTCACCGGAGTCGACGCCCGGCTCTCGCGCTACTCGTACCTGGTCAGCCTGCTGCCCCGGAAGATCGTGCGCGATCTCGACCTGGACTTCCGGGTCCGGGGCCGCACGATCTCCTCGTACACCCCCGTCGAACGCGACGGCCACCCCACCGGCCTGCTCGTCGGCGGTGGAGAGCGCCGCACCCGGGAGGCGTTCGCACGGCTGACCGGTTCGGACACGGAGTACGAGGCATGGCGGCGTTTCTACGGTATGACGGGCCAGGTGGCCAAACGCGTGTTCCCCACCCTCACCGAACCCCTGCCCACCCGCGACGAACTGCGCCACCGCATCGACGACGAGGAGGCATGGCGGACCCTCTTCGAGGAACCGATCGGCACGGCGATCGAGTCGGCCTTCGGCGACGACCTGGTGCGCGGAGTCGTCCTCACCGACGCCCTGATCGGCACCTTCGCGGACGCCCACGACCCCTCCCTGAAGCAGAACCGCTGCTTCCTCTACCACGTGATCGGCGGCGGCACGGGCGACTGGGACGTGCCCGTCGGCGGTATGGGCGCCCTCACCGACGCGCTCGCGAGGGCCGCGCGCGAGGCGGACGCGGTGATCGCCACCGGCCACGAGGTACGCGGCATCGCGACGGACGGCCACTCCGCCGAGGTCACCTACCGCACGGCCGACACCGAAGCCACCGTCACCGCCCGCCACGTACTGGTCAACGCCTCACCCCAGGAACTCGCCGCCCTGACCGGCGACGCCCCGCCCACCCCCGCCGAGGGAGCCCAGCTCAAGGTGAACATGCTGCTCACCCGGCTGCCGAGGCTCCGCGACGCGTCGGTGGACCCCCGCGAGGCCTTCGCCGGCACCTTCCACATCGCCGAGGGCTACGACCAACTGGCCACCGCCTACGCCCAGGCCGCCGCCGGCACCCTCCCCGAGGCCCCGCCCTCCGAGATCTACTGCCACTCCCTCACCGACCCGACCATCCTCGGCCCCGACCTGATCGAACAGGGCTACCAGACCCTGACCCTGTTCGGTCTGCACACCCCGGCGGGACTCTTCGAGCCCGACAACGACACAGCGCGCGACGAACTCCTGAAGGCCACCCTCGCCCAACTGGACGCCCACCTCGCCGAGCCGATCACCGACTGCCTGGCCACCGACGCCGAGGGCCGCCCCTGCATCGAGGCGAAGACCCCCCTCGACCTGGAACGGGACCTCCGCCTCCCCGGCGGCAACATCTTCCACCACGACCTCGCCTGGCCTTACCAGCAGGAAGGCACCGGCCGCTGGGGTGTGGAGACCCGCCACCCGAACGTCCTCCTCTGCGGCGCGGGCGCGGTACGCGGCGGCGGGGTCAGCGGAGTACCGGGGCACAACGCGGCGATGGCCGTACTGGAGGAACTGGGCCTCGCCCGGCGGCCCTAGCTCGGCCAGACGGCGGGGCAGTGGGTGCCCTTGCGCGGTGTCTCCAGGGTGACCAGGTAGGTGTCGACGGCGCCGCGTACGCAGGGGCTCGACCAGTAGGTGCCATGGCCGGAACCGTCGTAGGTGAGGAGCACGGCCTCCACACCGATCTGACGGGCGGTGTCGACGGCCCAGGAGTACGGGGTGGCGGCGTCATAACGGCTGTTGGTGAGCAGGATCGGCGGGGTGCCGTCGACCCGCAGCCGGTGCGGCGGGTTGGCCACCCGAGTCGGCCACTCCTGGCAGCCGGTCAGGTCCGTCCAGCCGAGGTGGCTGTAACGGGTGACGGGGGCGAGGCGGGCGAGCCGGCTCCGGTAGCCGGCGAGCGCGGCGTACGACGGCAGGTCGAGGTCGTAGTCCTGGCACAGCACCGGGAAGTACGCGAACTCGGCCGGTGTGCCGCTCGACCGGAGGGAGCGCGCCGCCGTGGCCTCGGGGTCGTCCCACTCGGCGAGAACCTGGGCGAAGCGGAACCAGTCGAGCGGGCTGCGCAGGAACCCGAAGGCGGTGCGCTGCATACGCTCGGCGGTCCACACATCGCCGTCGGGCAGCACCAGCTCACCGGCGGCGGCACGACGATAGAGCGAGTCGTACAGGGCCCGTACGTCACGGCCGTACAGCGCACAGGACGGCGTACGCGCGCACCAGTCGGCGAACTGGCCGAACGTCTCCTCCACCGCGACGGCCCGGGTCTTCTGCAGGCCCCAACTGTCCAGGCTGTGGTTCATGTTCGAGTCGAGGACCATCGCACGGACGCGGTCCGGGTAGCGCTCGGCGTACTGCTGACCGATGCCGGTGCCGTACGAGACGCCGAGGTAGCTGATCCGTTCCTCGCCGAGACCGACACGGATCGCCTCCATGTCACGGACGACGCTCGCGGTGTCCATGTGGTCGACGAGCGGCCCGGTGTGGGCCCGGCAGCTCTCACCGAGCGCGCGGTTCGCACGGCCGAGGGCGTCGAAGGATTCGGCGTCGGTCGGATACAGCGACTCGTCCTGGGCGACGATCAGTTCCTCGTCGCACTTCACCGGGTCGCTGCGGCCGATGCCACGCGGGTCGAAGCCCACGATGTCGAAGCGCTCCAGCAGTTCCGGGGAGAAGGAGACGGGCGCGCTCAACGCGAACTCCACGCCCGGGGCACCCGGACCACCGGGATTGACCAACAGCGAGCCGATCCGCTTACCGGGGTCGCTCGCTCGGCGCCGGGCGAGCGCCAGATCGATGGTGTCGCCGTGGGGCCGCTCCCAGTCGACGGGCACCTCGATGGTCGCGCACTCGAACGTGCCCTCGCCGTAAGGGGATTCACAGGGCTGCCAAGCCACAGCATCTGGTGCCGGTGCCGGTGCCGGTGCCGGTGCCGGTGCCGATGCCGATGCGGTTCCTGCGAGCGACTGACCCAACAGAGCGGTGATCAGCACACCGAGGACGAGTCTTCCGCGCCTTCGCGGTCGTCGTGGGGTGGATGAGGGCTGGGACGGCACGAGAGATCCTCCACGCATCGGCGGTCACGGATGGATTCGGAGCGTTGTCGCTCGCTCGAACTCCGTTGAGCGATACGGAAGATGACCATCGATCAGATGAGGTTCCGAGACCTGCCCGCCGAATGGACGGGGTCCGGACGGGGTCCGGACGGGGTTCGGAGGGGGTCTAGTCGGTGGCCGCCGTCCAGCCCGCCGCCGTGATCCGCGCGGCGTCCGCCGAACGCGACTCGTCGAAGAGGACGCCGCTGCCCGAGTCCACCCGTACCCCGTCGACGTAGGTGCCCCGCCCCACGTACTGCCGATCCGTCGAGTACCGCCAGCGGATCATCAGTCCGGTGGCCCGGGGCAGTTCGGCGCCGAGCCGGTGCCAGACGCGCCCCGACCAGCCGGTGATCGCGCCGGTGGGATGGTCCTGCGGGGCGTCGTCGCCGTGCGTGGTGGTGAAGGGGAGCGGCTGCCATGTGGAGCCCTCGTCCGTGGATGTCTCCAGGATGAGGACGTCGGACCGGGGTTCGGTGTCCCACCACAGGGCGCAGCACAGTCGGGGCCGGTCGGCAGTGGAGGTGTCCAGGGGCGGGAGGGCGAGGGTGGCGGTGGTGGAGGTCGTCATGCCGGAGAACCAGGCGGTGCGGCCGTGGGCCGGGCGTACCGGGACGGCTCGGGCGAGGTGGTTGGCAGCGGTCACGCGGGGTGCGGAGCCGGAGCGCCACGTGCGCACCGGGTGGACGGAGTTGGCGAGGACGACGAGGAAGGAGTCGGTCGTCGGGTCGAGGACGAGGGAGGTGCCGGTGAAGCCGGTGTGGCCGGCCGTGCGCGGGGTGGCCATCGCGCCCATGTACCAGTGCTGGTACAGCTCGAAGCCGAGCCCGTGCGCATGGCCGGGGAAGGCGGTGTTGAAGTCGGTGAACATCAGGTCCACCGACTTGGGCTCCAGGACGCGGGTGCCGCCGTACACACCGCCGTCGAGGAGGGTGCGGCCGAGGACGGCCAGGTCCCAGGCGCAGGAGAAGACACCGGCGTGGCCCGCGACCCCGCCGAGCGCGTAGGCGTTCTCGTCGTGGACCTCGCCCCAGACCAGCCCGCGATCGAGGCCCGACCAGGGCGCACGGGCGTCCTCGGTCGCCGCGATCCGCGGCTTCCAGGAGGCGGGCGGATTGAAACGGGTGCGGTGCATCCCGAGTGGAGCGGTGATCTCGTCGTGGAGCAGGCGCTCCAGCCCGAGACCGGTGATCTGTTCGAGCACCAGCTGCAGCGAGATCAGATTCAGATCGGAGTACAGATACGCCTTACCCGGTGGGTTCACGGGCGCCTCGTCCCAGATGAGCCGCAGCTTCCCCTCGTACGACGGCTCCTCGTACAGCGGAAGCCAGGCCCGGAACCCCGAGGTGTGCGTGAGCAACTCCCGCACGGTGACGTCCTGCTTCCCCGCACGCCCGAACTCCGGCAGATACGAGGCGACCTTCCCCTCCAGCTCCAGCGCCCCGCGCTCGATCTGCTGAACGACGAGGATCGAGGTGAAGAGCTTGGAGACGGAGGCCAGGTCGAACACGGTGTCCTCGGCCATCGCGATCTGCCGCTCCACCGGAAACTCCACCCCGACATCGGCCTCCTCGTCATACGCCGAGTACCGCACGGCCTGCCCGAGAGCCCGATGCAACGCGACGATCCCACCCCGCCCGGCGAGCACCACGACCCCCGCGTACCAGGGATACGAGGGAGAGGGCCGAAGAAACCCCTCAGCCCCCTCGACCAGCCGCTCCAGATGCTCCACCAACAGCCCCGCCTGCGCGGCCGATCCACGACGCAACATGAACAAATAGTCTCCCAGCCCCACCGAAGGGCCGCAGGCCGAATGAAGGGCCGCAGGCCCCAATGAGTGGCGTGCATCGTGAAATCGCAGGTCACGGGTCTGGTGTGGGTGACGATTCGGGTACTCGTGCCGATCGGCGGCTGATGTCTATGCCGTAGACCATCGGGTAAACTCGACGATGCCGGTCCGTACGCCGACCCGGCGGTGATCATCGGCTACAAGGCCCCTCGCAATCGGCCCCTGACCCGTGGTCGGAAACTGTCCGACAAAGGCACTGGCTGCGGTGCGGGCCCCTGGTAGGGCACGGCTTCGCTCATCTCAAGGCCATCTGACGTGCAGTTTTCACGATGCACCGTGCTCAATGGGGTAACGGCGCTCCAACAAGGGTGCCGGCGGACCGGGTTCGTGCTGTGTGGATTCTCCGGCCCCCTCCGCCATCGCGCGCCAGTAGGCGGCCGAGGCGATGTCGCCGCGGATCTCGTGCAGTCGGGCCATCTGGCGGGCTGCGTACGCGTCGCCACCGCGTGCCGAGTGTTCCCACAGCTCTTGTGCGTCCGAGATCTCACCGCGCGCCGCGAGCAGCGAGCCCAGTGAGCAGGTGGCCGGTACGCTGCCCTGCCGGGCCGCGGCTACCAGTAGCTCTTCGGCCGCCTCAGTGCGACCGGCCTGAAGCATCCGCTGGCCCACCGCTGCCTGGGCCTGGAAGACCCCGGCCTCGGCCGCCCGGTCCATCCAGACATCGGCCGTGGCCTGCTCGTGGCGCTGCTCGTAGAGGACCGCGAGGTTGTACATCGCAAGAGGCAGGCCGAGCTCGGCCGCGAGCAGCCACAAGGGGTAGGCCCGCTCCGGATTCCCCGCCTGCTGGTAGAACGCCCCGAGGTTGTAGGCGGCTTCGGCGTTGCCTTCCATCGCAGGGCGACGGAAGAGCCTCTCGGCGAGGTCCGTGTCGCCCTCCATCAGCCGGGCGAGGACTCCTTCCTCCGTCAGCGTCTCTTCCTCCGGGCCCTGCCCGGCCTCCTCGGCTCTCCGCTTGCTGCGTACGACGGCAAGGTAGCGGGTGGACTCCCTGTCGCCCATGTCTGCCGCACGGGTCAGCCACTTCTCGGCCTCGGCCAGGTCACCGCGGTGATAGGCGCGTACACCTACCCCTCGCATGCCCTCCGGCTCCCCTTGTTCGGCCGCCTTGCGCCACCACTTCTCGGCCTCGACCATGTCGTCGCGCATCTCTGCCTCGGCAGCGAGGTTGGCCGTGGCCTTGCTTGCGCCCGTCTCCGACGCCCGGCGCCACAGCTCACGTGCCCCGGCGGCATCTCCGCTCTCGATCCGTCGAATCCCGAGGTCGGTCATCGCGTGCGGGTGACCGAGATCAGCCGCCAACTCCAAGTGCCGCAGAGCATCCTGTGAATCGTTGCGGGCAACTGCCGTCTGCCAGGCGCGGAATGCCTCTTCGGCACGGTGGGATGGACGCATCTGTCCATCCTGCTCGACCACCGCGCTCGAACGCCAGAGCCCGCCAGTCGGGTCTGTACGGTCTTCGGTTGATCGACCGGCCGCGCGGGCGGTCTGCGGCCGACCGGTGAGGGCGCACTGCTGCGGCAGCTGACCAAGGGCGTGCTGGAGTCCTCTCTCGAAGGCGAGATCACCGACCACCTCTGCCGTGAGAAGCACGATCCGGCCGGTGCCGGCAGTGGCAACAGACGTGACGGGGCCTGGTCCAAGACAGTGCTGACCGACGTCGGCCCGGTGGAGTGCACGGTGCCGCGTGACCGCGACGGCAGCCGCGAGCCGCAGATCGTCAAGGAGAGGCAGCGGCGGCCGACCGGCGTCGACGAGATGGTCCTGCCGCTGTCCGCGCGGGGTCTGACGCACGGTGACGCGCCCGGGTCGAGCACGGCTTCGCCCACCCGAAGAACCGGAAGGTCCCGGGCAAGGTCCGCACCGACCCGGCCTTGGCGACCACGCTCGTCAGGGCCCTGCCGGACCTGACGGACCGTGAAATCGCCCGCTGACCGATGATCTACACCGAAGGCATCCGCCCGCGACCAGCCACACACGGCCCGCAGTCGCCCACCCACCCAACACCCCCTCCCCATAGGCGCCCCACCCCCAGTCATCCCAAAATCTGACGGTGCATCAGAAAACCCCTTCCCTCGTCCGGAGGACTGATGCATGCTGCCCCCATGCAGACCCAGCTGAGCAAAAAACTGGGCGTCGAGCACGCCATCTTCGGCTTCACCCCGTTCCCCGCCGTCGCCGCGGCCATCAGCCGGGCCGGCGGTTTCGGAGTGCTCGGCGCGGTCCGCTACACAGCCCCCGACGACCTCAAACGCGACCTCGACTGGATAGAGGCCCACGTCGACGGCAAGCCGTACGGCCTGGACGTGGTGATGCCGGCCAAGAAGGTGGAGGGCGTCACAGAAGCCGACGTGGAGGCGATGATCCCCGAGGGCCACCGCCAGTTCGTGTCGGACACCCTCGCCAAGTACGGCGTGCCCGAACTCGCCGAGGGCGAGGCCTCCGGCTGGCGCATCACCGGCTGGATGGAACAGGTCGCCCGCACCCAGCTGGACGTCGCCTTCGACTACCCCATCCGGCTGCTCGCGAACGCGTTGGGCTCACCGCCCGCCGACGTCATCGACCGCGCCCATGAGCACGACGTCCTCGTCGCGGCCCTCGCCGGTAGCGCCCGTCATGCCCGTAAGCACGCCGACGCCGGGATCGACATCGTCGTGGCCCAGGGGTACGAGGCCGGTGGACACACCGGTGATATCGCCTCGATGGTGCTGACGCCCGAAGTCGTGGACGCCGTCGACCCGTTGCCCGTGCTGGCCGCCGGAGGCATCGGCAGCGGGCAGCAGATCGCCGCCGCCCTCGCCCTCGGAGCCCAGGGCGTCTGGCTCGGCTCGCTCTGGCTGACCACCACCGAGGCCGAACTCCCCTCGCCCAGGCTGATCGAGAAACTGCTCGCCGCGGGCTCCGGCGACACCGTCCGCTCCCGCGCGCTCACCGGTAAACCCGCACGCCAGCTCCGTACCGAATGGACCGACGCCTGGGACGACCCCGCCGGACCCGGCGCCCTGCCCATGCCCCTGCAAGGACTGCTCGTCGCCGAGGCGGTCTCGCGCATCCAGAAGTACGAGGTGGAGCCGCTGCTCGGTACCCCGGTCGGGCAGATCGTCGGCCGGATGAACAGCGAACGCAGCGTCCAGGCCGTCTTCGACGACCTCACCCGAGGCTTCGGGCGAGCCGTCGACCGCGTCAACCGGATCGCCGGAAGGAGCGAGGAACAGTGAGCCAAGCGCCCCAAGGCTTCTGGGCCGAGGCCACCGCCGACCCCGACCGGCCGGTGCTCGTCGCGCCGGACGGCGAGGAGTGGACCGCCGGTCGTCTGCACGCCGCCGCCAACCGTCTCGTCCATGGACTGCGCGCCGCCGGACTCGAACGCGGTGACGCTTTCGCGGTCGTCCTCCCCAACGGCGTCGAGTTCTTCACCGCCCACCTCGCCGCCACCCAGGCCGGCCTCTACCTCGTCCCCGTCAACCACCACTTCGTGGCCCCCGAGATCGCCTGGATCGTCGCCGACTCCGGCGCCAAGGTGCTCATCGCGCACGAGAGGTTCGCCGAGCCCGCGCGGCAGGCCGCCGACGAGGCCGGGCTGCCCGCCGACCACCGTTACGCGGTCGGCGGCATCGACGGCTTCCGCCCGTACGCCGAACTCCTCGACGGACAGCCCGAGTCGGCGCCCGAGGACCGCACGCTCGGCTGGGTCATGAACTACACCTCGGGTACGACGGGCCGCCCGCGCGGTATCCGCCGCCCGCTGCCCGGCAAGCTCCCCGAGGAGTCGTACCTCGGCGGCTTCCTCGGCATCTTCGGCATCAGGCCGTACGACGACAACGTCCATCTGGTGTGTTCACCGCTGTACCACACGGCCGTACTGCAGTTCGCGAGCGCGTCGCTGCACATCGGGCACCGCCTCGTCCTCATGGACAAGTGGACGCCCGAGGAGATGCTCCGCCTCATCGACACCCACCGCTGTACGCACACCCATATGGTTCCCACCCAGTTCCACCGGCTGCTGGCGCTGCCCGAGGACATACGCGCCCGCTACGACGTGTCGTCGATGCGGCACGCCATCCACGGCGCCGCCCCCTGCCCGGACCACGTGAAGCGGGCCATGATCGAGTGGTGGGGCGAGAGTGTCGAGGAGTACTACGCGGCCAGCGAGGGCGGCGGCGCGTTCGCCACCGCCGAGGACTGGATGAAGAAGCCCGGCACGGTCGGCAAGGCCTGGCCCATCAGCGAACTCGCCGTCTTCGACGACGACGGCAACCGGCTGCCGCCCGGTGAACTCGGCACCGTCTATATGAAGATGAGCACCGGCGGCTTCGCCTACCACAAGGATGAGACGAAGACGAGGAAGAACCGCATCGGCGACTTCTTCACCGTCGGCGACCTGGGCTACCTCGACGAGGACGGCTATCTCTTCCTCCGGGACCGCAAGATCGATCTGATCATCTCCGGCGGGGTCAACATCTACCCCGCCGAGATCGAGTCCGCCCTGCTCACCCACCCCGCCGTGGCCGACGCCGCCGCCTTCGGCATCCCGCACGACGACTGGGGCGAGCAGGTCAAGGCCGTCGTCGAACCCGCCCCCGGCTTCGCCCCGGGGCCCGTACTGGCCGAGGAGATCCTCGCGCACTGCGCCCGCGAACTCGCCGGATACAAACGCCCGAGGAGCGTCGACTTCATCGGGGCCATGCCCCGCGACCCCAACGGCAAGCTGTACAAGCGGAGGCTGCGCGAGCCGTACTGGGAGGGCCGGGAGCGGCCCGTGTGACCGGAGCCGCCGACCAGCTGGGTACCGGACGCGCGTGAGCGTCAGGGCTTGCGCGCGACCCCGCCCACCGCGATGACCTCGCTCGATCGCGGGCCCTCCGACGGATCGGGCCGCCAGTCGTTCAGCGGGACGACGCCCGGGGCCAGCAGCTCCAACCCCTCGAAGAACCCGGCGAGTTGCTCGGGGCTGCGCAGGTGGTAGGGGACCGCGCCGCTCTCGTTGTACTGGCGGGTGGCCTCGGCGTTGGCCTTGTGGGTGTCCACGCTGTCGTTGAAGGCGAACCAACTGCCGGAAGGGAGCGCGTCCACCAGCGCGCCGACGATCGCCCGCGCCCGGTCGTAGTCCGCGATATGCCCGCTGACCTGCATCAGCGTCAACGCGACCGGCCGGCTGAGATCCAGGGTCCGGGCCGCCTCCCGCAGCACCGTCGCCGGGTCGTGGAGGTCGGAGTCGATGTAGTCGGTGGCGCCCTCGGGAGTGCTGGTGAGCAGGGCGCGGGCATGGGTCAGGACCAACGGGTCGTTGTCCACGTAGACGACCCGTGCGTCGGGGGCCACCCGCTGGGCGATCTGATGGGTGTTGTCGGCGGTCGGAAGCCTGGTGCCGATGTCGAGGAACTGCCGTATCCCCGCCTCACCGGCCAGGAATCGCACCGCCCGGCCGAGGAACGCCCGCGAGTCACGGGCCAGATCGGTGATGCCGGGGAACACCGCGCGGAACGCGTCGCCCGCCTCGTGGTCGACCGGGTAGTTGTCCTTGCCACCCAGCCAGTAGTTCCAGATCCGGGCCGAGTGCGGCACGCTCGTGTCGATCTTGGTGATCGCTTCCGTCTCCGGGACAGCCGAGTCCTGCGCCACCGCGCGACCTCCTCCTGAGGGATTGTCATACGCCAACGGCATGGTGTCGCCCCCGACGGGACGGCACCACACTCCTTCGCTCATTGGCCGAGGATGACTCATCGGCCCACGAGGACTTATCGGCCGAGGACGACCCCGCTCATTGGCTCACTCGCACCACCTTCAGCGTCGGCGAGGTCAGAATGTCCTTCTCACAGAAGCGGGACGTCACCCACCCCTCCCGCGCGTACAGCCGCGTCTGGTCGAGATGGTGCGGCGAGTTCGGGTTGGAGGACTGGGAGTACGTCAGCAGGGTCCGGGCCACCGGGCAGCCGCTGCCGTCCCAGCCCACGGCCTGGATATGGCTGGAACCCGACGGCACCCCGACATAGCCGCCGCCGGCCGGGTTCCACGGCGCCTCGATCTTGTTCCAGACACCGAGCGACTCGGTGCCGCAATGGATCGCAATGCGCTCGTCGCCCCGCACGACGAACTGGTGGTCGCCGAGCCTCGCGTCCAGAGCGATGCCCGCCGTACGCAGCTCCGTCACCGCGTCGGCGAGCGCCTTGGCGAAGCCGGGGGCGGCCGTGTTCAGCGTGTTCGGCGTGTTGACCGGGTCGGCCGCCGAGAACGGCACCTTCCACAGCTGCGCGTTCGGCACGGCACGGATCAGCGCCCGCCAGAACCGGTCGTAGAGCAGCGCGCCCCGGCTGTCCGTGTCCATGGCCCGGTCCCACACCTTGAGGACCCCGCACGCCTCGGACACATCGACGGCCTTGCCGTCGCTCCCCGTCGCCGTACCGCCCGGCAGCGCGGCACACGCCTCGGCCACGTCCTCCACGGCGAGATCGGCCGCGGGCACCCGGTTCGCGAACTGCTGCCGCTGCAGATCCCTTACGGTCAGATGGCCCTTGTCGGCCATCGCCGTCACGTCCTCGATCGCACCGCGCGTCCGCATCCCCCGTTGCGTCCCGAGGTTGCCGAAGACGCGCTCGTACCCGGTGAGCGGCTGGTCCGCGCTGGTCAGCCACGCGCTTTCGTTGGAGTTCTCCGCGTACGGCGCGTCCTTGAGCGTCGGCATCCTCGCCGGGCCGAAGATCCCCGGCTGTACGGCGTCGGGGTCGCTGCCGAGCGCGCAGTCGCCGCGCGAGCCGTCCAGCACGGCGAGACCCGAGGCCGGATAGGTGGCCTTCCCCAGCGGGGTCGAGCAACGGGCCGCCAGCTCGTCGGTGATCCGGGGCACCACCTGCGACTGGGTGAACAGGGTGTGCCCGGCGGAGTCGGCGGCGACCGTGTTCACCCAGGGCAGGCCCTGATGCCGCTCCAGGGTCCTGACGACGTCCGCCGTGCCGCGCGACTCGGCGAAGCCGAGGGAGGTGTCCGCGAAGCGCAGGTTCGACGCGTTCGGGTCGGCCAGCGCGTACGCCGTGCCGGTCGTCCAGGGCAGCGGCAGATCACCGCCGAGCGAGGTGACGACCGGGCCGTAACGGGTCCACCACTGGGTGCGGGTGACCGGGCTGCCGTCCTTCACGGCGACGGTGACGGTCCGCTTCGTCATCCGCTCCGGCTCGCCGTCCACGAGATACGTCGTCGGGTCGGCCGGGTCCAGCGTCAGCTGATGGACGTTCATGGGGACACCGGTCGAGACCGTATGGCTCCACGCCACCTTGGAGTTGAACCCGATCTGGGTGATCGGCGAGCCGAGCAGCGCGCCACCCGAGACGTTCAGCTCACCGGGGATCGTCTGCTGGGACTGCCAGAAGCGGCGGCCCCCGGCCCACGGGTAGTGCGGGTTGCCCAGCAGCAGTCCGCTGCCGCTCGCCGTGGTGTCACCCCGGAAGGCGACCGCGTTGGAGCCCATGTCCGCGTTCGCGGCGCCGAAGAGTTCGCTCGCGGCACGCGCGGCGGCCTTCGCGTCCGGGGGCGAGACGTCCTCGGCGGCGACCCCGTCCGAGGCCGCGGTCCCGTCCGAGGCCGCGGTCCCCTCGGAGGCGGCGGCCCCGGAGGCGGCGGCCCCGGAGGCGGACGGCGACTGGGCGGTGGCCGGCGGCTGAGCCGTGGTGATCGCGTCCACCAGGCGCCCCTCGCCGCCGAGCACGGCCAGGGCGTACATGCGGGAGAACGCGTCGAGTGCCGTGACCGGTCGTACCCAGGCGGCCCCCGCGCACGCCGGGTCGGTGATCCGGTTCTGCTTCAGCCAGGCGTTGTAACCGGCCGTCCAGCCCCGCATCAGCTCCTTGACCTCACGACTCGGCCCGAGCGGCGCGGGCTGGTCCAGCAGCCGCTCCACGGTTCCGGTGTCCCGGACGCCCTGGAAGTACAGGTCGCTCGTGAGGTTCGTCCGCGCCGAGGAGAGCGAGAAGTCGGTCCCGGCGTCCGGCCCGAAGAAGCGGGAACGCTCACCCCGTACGGTCGCGAAGCCGTCGGCGAGCACACACACCTGGTAGGCGGCCTGCGCCCAACCGGTGCCGAAGCCGAGGTTCGCGTAGTCCTTCGCGACGATGTGCGGAATGCCGTACTCGGTATAGCGGATCGTGGCGGACAGACCGCCGTGGGACGGGCGTTGCCCGCTGTCCCGGTCGCTGTCGGCGGCCGTGGCCGCGGGCAGTGCCGTCGAGGCGGTGAGCAGGGCGACGGCCGAGACGACGAGCTGTCTCAGACGGGTGCGCATGGTGCCTCCCAAACTGTGCGTCGATCTTCGCTCTGATTGACTCGTGCACCGGGGCTCGAAGTTGAACACTTTCGCGCCATGAGCACCGGATTCCGGGCACGCGCACGGCATGCTTGGCTCAGCGGACGAAAGGGCGGCGGACGAAAGGGCGGCGGACGAATGCGCGGCGGACGAAAGGGCGGCGGAAGATGACGGCTGGACGCAGTGTGACGGTCGACGGGGTACTGCGGCGCAGCGCCCGGCGGACCCCCGCCCGCGTGGCCGTCCGCTACGACGAACGGGCCTGGACGTACGCAGAGTTGGAGGACGCCGTCTCCCGCGCCGCCCGCGTGCTGCGCGACACCGGACTCCGGCCCGGCGACCGGGTCGCCGCCTACGGCCACAACTCCGACGCCTATCTGATCGCCTTCCTGGCCGCCGCCCGCGCGGGCCTGGTCCATGTCCCGGTCAACCAGAACCTCACCGGCGACGACCTGACGTACATCCTCGACCAGTCCGGCAGCACCCTCGTCCTCACCGACCCCGACCTCGCCGACAACCTCCCCGAGGGCCCGCGCACCCTCCCGCTGCGCGACGCCGACGACTCACTGCTCGCCCGGCTCGCCGACACGGACCCGTACGACGGCGAGGAACCCAAGGCCGAGGACCTGGCCCAACTCCTCTACACCTCCGGCACGACCGCGCTCCCCAAGGGCGCGATGATGACGCACCGGGCGCTGGTGCACGAGTACCTCAGCGCGATCACCGCCCTCGACCTCTCGGCCGGCGACCGCCCGGTGCACTCCCTCCCGCTGTACCACTCCGCGCAGATGCATGTCTTCCTGGTGCCGTATCTCGCGGCGGGCGCCACGAACACCATCCTCGCCGCACCCGACGGCGACCGGATCTTCGACCTCATCGAGGCGGGTGAGGCGGACAGCCTCTTCGCCCCGCCCACGGTCTGGATCGCCCTCGCGGGCCGCCCCGACTTCGCCACCCGCGACCTCAGCGGCCTGCGCAAGGCGTACTACGGGGCGTCGATCATGCCGGTACCCGTCCTGGAACGCCTCAAGGAACGCCTGCCGAAGCTCGCCTTCCACAACTGCTTCGGACAGAGCGAGATCGGCCCGCTGTCGATGGTCCTCGGACCCTACGAGCACAAGGGCCGGATGGACTCCTGCGGGCGTCCCGTGATGTTCGTCGAGGCCAAGCTCGTGGACGAGAAGGGCGACGACGTGCCCGACGGCACGCCCGGCGAGATCGTCTACCAGTCGCCGCAGCTCTGCGAGGGCTACTGGGACAAGCCCGAGGAGACCGCCGAGGCCTTCCGCGACGGCTGGTTCCACTCCGGGGACCTGGCCGTGCGCGACGCCGAGGGCTTCTTCACGATCGTCGACCGTGTCAAGGACGTCATCAACTCCGGCGGTGTCCTCATCGCCTCCCGCCAGGTCGAGGACGCCCTCTACACCCACGACCGGGTCGCCGAGGTCGCCGTCATCGCGCTCCCCGACGACCACTGGATCGAGGCCGTCACCGCGGTCGTCGTCCCCCGGGGCGAGGTCAC
The DNA here is from genome assembly GCF_053592555.1 of Streptomyces sp. NPDC002643. NCBI lineage: Bacteria > Bacillati > Actinomycetota > Actinomycetes > Kitasatosporales > Streptomycetaceae > Streptomyces > Streptomyces sp. NPDC002643. Next base: position 221,992 of record NZ_JBSFVY010000013.1, on the reverse strand, counting down.
CGAGGCCGAGCTGATCGCCCACGCCCGCGAGCAGCTGCCGCACTTCAAGGCCCCGAAGAAGGTCCTGTTCGTCGACGAACTCCCGCGCAACGCCAGCGGCAAGATCCTCAAGCGGGAGCTGAGGGACCGTTTCGCCGAGCCCGGGGATCAGCCGTCCGCCGCCACCGCCACCGACCGGGCCCAGCGGTAGTCCGCCTTGCCGCTGGGGGAGCGCTGGACGGTGTCGGTGAGGACCAGCTGGCGGGGGATCTTGTAGCCGGCGAGGCGGGTGCGGCAGTGGGTCTGGATGTCCTCCAGGGTCGGACGGGACGCGCCCTCGCGCAGCTGGACGACGGCCGCGACATGGTTGCCCCAGCGGGCGTCCGGCACCCCGGCGACCAGCGCGTCGTACACATCCGGGTGCGCCTTGAGCGCCTGCTCCACCTCCTCCGGATACACCTTCTCGCCCCCGGTGTTGATGCACTGCGACCCCCGGCCGAGCACCGTGACGACGCCCTCCTCGTCCACGGTCGCCATGTCACCGAGCAGCACCCACCGCGCGCCGTCCTTCTCGAAGAAGGTCTCGGCGGTTTTCGCGGGGTCGTTGTAGTAGCCGAGCGGTACATGACCGCGCTGGGCGACCCGGCCCGGCACACCCACCGGGACCGGCTCGTACGTCGCCGGGTCCACCACCTGCGTACGGGAGTTGACGCGGATACGGAAACCGTCGCCCGCCCCGGAGTCCTCCGTCGCCGTACCGTTGAAGCCTGACTCCGACGAACCGAAGTTGTTCAGCAGCATCGCGTTCGGCACCAGCGCCTGGAACTGCCGCCGCACGGTCTCCGACATGATCGCCCCGGACGACGACACACTGAACAGCGACGAGCAGTCCGTGCCCTTCATCGGGCCGCCCAGCGCGTCGATCAGCGGGCGCAGCATCGCGTCGCCCACCAGCGACACACTGGTGACCTGCTCCCGCTCGATCGTCCGCAGCACCTCGTCCGGCACGAACTTGCGGTGGATCACCACCCGTTGGCCGAAGTTGAACCCGATGAACGCCGTGAGTGTGGACGTGCCGTGCATCAGCGGGGCCGTGGGGAAGAAGGTGATCCCGTCGCCCCTGGCCGCGACCCGCCCGGCCAGCTCCTCCGGTGCCTTCACCGGCTCCCCGGTCGGCGCACCACCGCCCAACCCCGAGAAGAACAGGTCCTCCTGACGCCACATCACACCTTTGGGCATCCCCGTCGTCCCACCGGTGTAGATGATGAACTGATCGTCCCCGGAGCGCGCCGCGAACCCCCGCTCGGGGGAGCCGGACGCCTCGGCCTCGCCGAACTCCACGACGTTCGGCGGTCCTTCCGCCGCAGTGGCCCCCACCCGCACCAGATGCCGTAGCTTCTCCGTCCTCGGCAACGCCTTCGCCACCCGCTCGGTGAACTCGGCGTCGAAGACCAGCCCCACCAGATCGGCGTCGCGGTAGAGGTAGACCAACTCCTCCTCGACATACCGGTAGTTGACGTTCACCGGTACGAGCCGCGCCTTGAGGCAGCCCAGCGCGGTCTGCAGATACTCCACCCCGTTGTAGAGGTGCAGCCCGACATGCTCGCCGGGCCGTATCCCGCTGTCGAGCAGATGATGGCCGATGCGGTTCGCCGCCGCGTCCAACTCGGCATAGGTGAGGCGGCGTTCGGCACCCGTCCCCGGGATGTCGAGATACGCGAGGGCCGCCCGGTCCGGGACCACGTCGACGACCGACTCGAACAGGTCGGCAAGGTTGTACTCCACCGTGCTCCTCCTGACCTCGCTGCCCTTCGGCGCCCGTCAGTGCCTCTCGGTTGTGCCGGTCATCAGAGCAAAGGGCGCCACAACTGTGAAGGGTCCGCGCACCAGAAATCTGACTGTCTGTCAGAAAACCCTTGAAGTGCCGCCCCGCCTACTGCAACCTGTTCTCGTTTCCTGCGGAGGGAGGACACCCGATGGGTGGCACCGAACACCTCACCCAGCGCCGAGAAGGCGCCACGCTGGTGCTCACGCTCAACCGGCCCGAGGCCAAGAACGCGCTCTCACTGCCCATGCTCGTCGGCCTCTACGACGGCTGGATCGCCGCCGACGAGGACGACTCGATCCGCTCGGTCGTCTTCACCGGCGCCGGCGGTTCCTTCTGCGCCGGCATGGACCTCAAGGCCCTGGCCGGCGACACGGGGATGGTGGGCCAGGAGTACCGCGACCGGCTGAAGGCCGACCCCGATCTGCACTGGAAGGCGATGCTCCGCCACCACCGGCCGCGCAAGCCGGTGATCGCCGCGGTCGAGGGGTACTGCGTGGCCGGCGGCACCGAGATGCTGCAGGGCACGGACATCCGTGTCGCGGGCGAGTCCGCGACGTTCGGGCTCTTCGAGGTGCGGCGGGGATTGTTCCCGATCGGCGGTTCGACGGTTCGCCTGCAGCGGCAGATTCCTCGTACCCATGCGTTGGAGATGTTGCTCACCGGGCGGGCGTACAGCGCGCGGGAGGCCGCGGGGATCGGGCTGATCGGGCATGTCGTGCCTGATGGCGCCGCCCTTGCCAAGGCGCTGGAGATCGCCGAGCAGATCAACGCGTGTGGGCCGTTGGCCGTGGAGGCGGTGAAGGCTTCCGTGTATGAGACCGCCGAGATGAGCGAGGCGGAGGGGTTGGCTGCTGAGTTGAAGCGGGGGTGGCCGGTTTTCGATACGGATGATGCCCGGGAAGGGGCTCGGGCCTTTGCTGAGAAGCGGGTGCCTGTTTTCAAGCGAGTGTAGGTGCTCCGCAGGGGGGTGTGTTTCGGCTGCGGGTTGTCCGTGGCTGGTCGCGCCCACGCGGCGGAGCCGCACATTGACACAGCCCCGCGCCCCCAAATGGGGGCGCTGCAGTGGCCCGAATCCAAGGAGGAAACCCCCTATGCCCGCCATCCTCAAAGCGCCCCTCACCATTGAGTTTCCCTTCACCCGGTCCCTCGGGCCCGTGCAGAGCGCGTTTCTCACCGGCCTACGCGAGCGCGTGATCCTCGGCGTCCGTACCCGCGACGGCCGTGTCCTCGTACCCCCCGTCGAGTACGACCCCGTCACCGCCGACGAGATACGCGACCTCGTCGAAGTCGCGCCCACCGGTAACGTCACCACCTGGGCCTGGAACCACGCCCCGCGCCGGGGGCAGCCCCTCGGCACCCCCTTCGCCTGGGTTCTCGTACGGCTCGATGGCGCCGACACCGCCCTCCTCCACGCCCTCGACGCCCCCGGCCCCGATGCCGTACGCACCGGCATGCGCGTCCGGGTTCGCTGGGCCGAGGAACGGTCCGGTGCCATCACCGACATCGCCTGCTTCGAGCCGTACGACGGAGAACCGGCCGAACCGGCCGGCCACAGCGGTGAGTTCGAGGACCCGGTCACCGGCATCGTCGCCCTCGCCCGCCTCGACTACACCTACTCGCCCGGCCGCGCCCAGACCGGGTACATCCACTCCCTGGCCGAGCGGCGGATCGTCGGTGAGCGTTGCCCGTCCTGTCGGAAGGTGTACGTGCCGCCGCGTGGCGCCTGCCCGACCTGCGGGGTCGCCACGGCCGAGGAGGTGGAGGTCGGGCCGCGCGGGACCGTCACCACCTACTGCATCGTCAACATCAAGGCTGCTCATACGGCGAATCTCGACATCGAAGTGCCCTACGTCTACGCCCATATCGCCCTCGACGGCGCCGACCTCGCCCTGCACGGCCGGATCGCCGGCATCCCGTACGACCAGGTGCGCATGGGACTGCGGGTCGAGCCCGTGTGGACGGAAGGCGCCCGCTACCCCGACCACTACCGGCCCACCGGCGAACCCGACGCCGAGTACGACACGTACAGGGAGTCGCTGTGAACCGGGACATCGCCGTCGTCGCCTTCGCCCAGACCGACCACCGGCGCACCAGCGAAGAGGTCTCCGAGGTGGAGATGCTCCTGCCGGTGCTGCACGAAGTGCTGGAGCGGACCGGGCTGAAGACCTCCGACATCGGCTTCACCTGCTCCGGGTCCAGCGACTACCTCGCCGGGCGCGCCTTCTCCTTCACCCTCGCCCTCGACGGTGTCGGCGCCTGGCCGCCGATCTCCGAGTCGCATGTGGAGATGGACGGGGCCTGGGCGCTCTACGAGGCATGGGTGAAGCTCCAGACGGGGGACGCCGACACCGCCCTCGTCTACGCCTACGGCAAGTCCTCGCCAGGCTCGGTGCGGGACGTCCTGACCCGGCAACTCGACCCGTACTACATCGCGCCCCTGTGGCCCGACTCGGTCGCCCTCGCCGCCCTCCAGGCCCAGGCCCTCATCGACAAGGGGGAGGTCGACGAGCCCGCGCTGGCGGCGGTGGGGGCGCGGAGCCGTACGGCAGCCGCCGCCAACTCCCATGCGCAGCTGAGGGGTCCGGTGCAGCAGGGGGAGTACCTCGTACGGCCGTTGCGGACCGGGGACTGCCCGCCCATCGGGGACGGGGCCGCCGCCGTGGTGCTCGCGGCGGGGGAGCGGGCCCGGGAACTGTGCGAGCGGCCCGCCTGGATTCGCGGCATCGACCATCGCATCGAGGCCCATGGCATCGGCGTACGGGATCTCACCGACTCGCCGTCCACCCGGCTGGCCGCCGAGCGGGCCGGGGTCTTCGAACGGCCCGTGGACACCGCCGAGTTGCATGCGCCGTTCAGCGCGCAGGAGATGATTCTGCGCGAGGCGCTGCGGCTCGACGACCACGTGGCGGTGAACCCGTCGGGCGGGGCCCTGGCCGCGAACCCGGTCATGGCCGCCGGGCTCATCCGGATCGGAGAGGCCGCGGCGCGTATCCATCGAGGCGAGTCCGACCGGGCCCTCGCCCACGCCACCTCCGGGCCCTGTCTGCAGCAGAACCTGGTCGCCGTACTCGAAGGGAGTCCGCGATGAGCAAGGAGCCCGTGGCCGTCGTAGGCATCGGCCAGACCAAGCATGTCGCGGCCCGGCGGGACGTCTCGATCGCCGGGCTGGTGCGCGAGGCGGCCCAACGGGCCCTGGCGGACGCCGAGTTGACGTGGGCCGACATCGAGGCCGTCGTCATCGGCAAGGCGCCCGACTTCTTCGAGGGCCTGATGATGCCCGAGCTGTATCTCGCCGACGCGCTCGGCGCGGTGGGCAAGCCGATGATGCGGGTGCACACGGCGGGCTCCGTCGGCGGCTCGACCGCGCTGGTCGCCGCGAGCCTGGTCGCGGCCCGCATCCACGGCACCGTGCTGACGTTGGCCTTCGAGAAGCAGTCCGAGTCGAACGCCATGTGGGGCCTGTCCCTGCCGATCCCCTTCCAGCAGCCGCTGCTCGCCGGGGCCGGCGGCTTCTTCGCCCCGCACGTCCGGGCGTACATGCGACGCAGCGGCGCCCCCGACACCGTCGGCTCCCTCGTCGCGTACAAGAACCGCCGCAACGCCCTCAAGAACCCCTACGCGCACCTCCATGAGCACGACATCACCCTGGAGAAGGTCCAGAACTCGCCCATGCTGTGGGACCCGATCCGCTACTCGGAGACCTGCCCGTCCTCGGACGGGGCGGTCGCCATGGTCCTCACCGACCGCACGGGCGCGGCCCGCGCGCCCCGGCCCCCCGCGTGGATGCACGGGGGCGCGATGCGCAGTGAACCGACCCTGTTCGCCGGCAAGGACTCCGTGTCGCCGCGCGCCGGACGGGACTGCGCGGCCGATGTGTACCGGCAGGCGGGCATCGCCGATCCACGCCGCGAGATCGACGCGGTGGAGATGTACGTCCCCTTCTCCTGGTACGAACCGATGTGGCTGGAAAACCTCGGTTTCGCCGCCGAGGGGGAGGGCTGGAAGCTCACCGAGTCCGGGGTCACCGAACTCGACGGGGACCTTCCCGTCGACATGTCCGGCGGGGTGCTGTCCACCAACCCCATCGGCGCGTCCGGGATGATCCGGTTCGCGGAGGCCGCGCTCCAGGTGCGCGGGCTGGCCGGAGAACACCAGGTGGAAGGGGCTCGGCGGGTCCTCGGACACGCCTACGGCGGGGGATCGCAGTTCTTCGCCATGTGGCTGGTCGGCGCCGAACCGCCCACCTCCTGAACCTCCTCCTCACGTGGCCTGTCGGCGGCGGTGAGCGATCGCTAGTCTGGCGGGCGGACGACGAACCGGGAGGAGCACGGACGTGGCCGAGAGCACCATGGAACAACAGCGATCGCTCGACGGCTGGCACAAGCCGGCGGACCTGGACCTCAGCAACGCGGAGTGGAGGTCGGGCAGCCAAGGACGGGGAGACGTCCAGATCGCCTTCGTCGAGGGCTTCATCGCCATGCGCAACAGCGGCCGCCCCGAGTCACCCTCGCTGATCTTCACCCCCGCCGAGTGGGGCGCCTTCGTATCGGGGGCCCGGGAGGGCGAGTTCGACCTGACCTGAGCGGCCGTACCGACCTTGGCGGCCATGCCGACCTGAGCGGTCGTACGGGGGTTCCGTCGGCGGAGGACCGGAGCCGCCCGCCGACGGAGACCCCCGGCCGACCCGGAGTCGGCGGTCCGGGCCTCAGCGGAGGGTGACCTCGCGGGGGCCGTTGTAGGGGGCGAGGGACAGCACGGTCCCGGGGGTCCGCAGCTCGTCGCGGCCCTCGAACAGCTCGCGGGTCGCGTCGAACGGCACCTCATCGCCCACCACCGCGGCGACCTCGTCGTACAACTCACGTACCGGATCGGTGAGTTGGCGACCCGCCTCGATCTCCGCGGCCTGTGTACCCTCCGTACCCCAGATGTCCCACAGCAGCGTCTCGACCTTGTTGAGCGCCGCGAGATCGAGTCGGACATTGCCCGCCACGAACCACTCCCCGTTCAGCGGGCCCTCCTGGGGCGGGTGGAGACCGAAGGTCAGCGGGTCCACCTCACCCGCCCGAATGGCCCGCCACGCCTTGCCGGCGACGAGGAACCGATCGCGGGGCACGGCCAGCGGGTCGAAGTCGATGCCATGGGTGTCCGCGATCAACGGCTCCATCAGCTGGGCGTCGGCGAACAGCCACCCCCGCCGCGGGTCCCAGTACTGGGTGACCACGTGATCGCAGTGGAATCCGTCATCGCCGAAGTAGTCGGCGAAGCCCGACCGCAGCCGTGCCGGCACCCCCGCGTGCCGCAGCAGCGAGCAGTGCAGCAGGGAGAAGTCCCGGCATACTCCGACGAAACGGTCCCCGGGTTCACGGCGCCGCGACAGCGGTGAGCCGTTCCGGTCGACCACGATCCGCAGGATGTCGTCGAGGTAGCGCGTCTCGGCGTCGTTGTGCAGCCGGTCCCGCGGAGTGGTGTAGCCGAAGGTGCCGCCCTCGCCCCGATGGATCATCAGATCCCTTGCGATGCGGGCGAGTTGGGCCGGATCGGCCGGCAGTCCGTCGTAGAGCGGGGCGAGGTCCCCCGGGTTGGTGAAGGCGCTCTGTGCGGAGTAGAAGGCGGCGACGTCCGGTGCGAGGCGCACGGATGGCATGGCAGAACCCCCAGAGTGAATCGGCCACGCGTTCGAATTGCGGGCCGGTTCGCCTCACCGTGCCAAAATTCACCGCCAATTGTCCACAATTCGCGCTGCCGGAGCGGAACTTGGGGAACGAACGGTCGCGGAGGGGCACCCCGATGGGCTGTCAGGCCTGTTCGCCGAAGCCGTCGAGGAGGAGACCCGCGGTCTTCTCCGCGCCGTCGGTGCGGATGGCCGTCGCCAACTCCTTTGCCGCGGAGGCGGTCCGGGGCGTCAGGGCCGTGGCCAGGGCGGCCGACAGAGACTCCACGGTCGGGACCGGGCCGTCGTGGGCCGCGCCGATGCCCAGGGCGGCCACCCGGCCCGCCCAGTACGGCTGGTCCACGAGCTGGGGAACCACCACCTGGGGCACACCCGCCCTCGCCGCCGTCGTGGTCGTGCCCGCCCCTCCGTGGTGGACGACGGCGGCCACGCGCGGGAACAGCGCCTGATGGTTCGCCTCCCCCACGGCCAGGCAGTCGACCTGGTCGTCGATCAACGCCAGGTCGGCCCAGCCCCGGGAGACGAGCACACGGCGGCCCTGGGCGCGTACCGCCTCGATGGCCACCCGGGCGGCGTCGGACGAACCCTGCAGGGCCATGCTGCCGAACCCCACGTACACCGGTGCCTCCCCGGCCTGGAGGAAGGCCTCGACGTCAGTGGGCAGGGGGCGTTCGTCCGGCTGGACCCAGACGCCGGTCTGTACGACATCGAGGTCCGCCGGCTCCCGCCACGGTCCGAGCACCGGGTCCGCGGCCAGCAAGGGCCGACCGGTGATCGCGTAGTCGCGCACGCTGTCCAGGGGCGGCAGCCCCACCTCCTTCCTGAAGGCGGTGAGTCCGGGCCCGTAGACCGCGTTCTGGCGCTCGACGTCCAGGTCCCACAGCGTCCGGTTGTCGGTGACGCCCTCGGGGAGGGGACGGCCGGGCAGCGGGTACGGCGGGTGGTGCGGCGACGGCAGCATGCCGGGGAAGTAGGACACGTACGCGAACCGCGTCCCCAGCTTCTCGGCCGCCGTCCTGGACCCGGCCACCGCCGGGAACAGACCGGTCGCGACCACCGTGTCCGCTTCCCCGGCGGCCTGGGTCACCGCCTCGTACTGCGCGGCGGCCACCATCGCCACCCGCTCGGTCATGGAGGGCGCGGCCGTGGACCCCGCCCCGGCCGCCAGCGCGCGGATCGACAGCCGGACCGGCACCATCTCCACCCCGACGCCGGCCAGCCGCTCGGCGAACTCCGCGTCCTCGGGAGCGCACACCCGCACCCCGGCCCCGAGACGCCGCAGCGCGATCGCCAGCGCCGCCATCGGCTCGACATCCCCGCGCGATCCGTACGACGACAACACCACTCGCATGTGACGGTTCCCCTTCGTCCGATCAATCAACGGTCGCTGATTCTGCGCCCTCGCCAGGGCCTTGCCGCAAGGCCCCTCACGCGCTGTACGTGGAGAGGCGCGAGACGCGGACATCAGTTCGCGGCCAGGTCGAGCTGGAACTCGCGCGTGCGCCGGTAGGCGCGGAAGCCCAGCTCCCGGTTGACCGCCAGCATATGGACGTTGTCCTCGGCGTTGTCGGTCTCGACCTCGGTGACAGCGGGGTGTTCGGCGCGCAGCCGGCGCACCATCGCCGCCTTCAGCCACAGCCCCAGACCGTGCCCGCGGTGCGCGGGCACGACGGCGGTGTCGTACTGCTGGGCCCGAGGCGATCCGTCCCCAGGGAGGACGACTTCGGTGTAGCCGGCCATGGCTCCGTCGCAGTGGAGGGCGGCGACGGTCAGGAGCGTGTCCCCGCGGCCCGCGACCACGCGGGCCATCTCGCGGACGCGGTCGGCGTCCCACTCGACGTGCCCGTAGTCCACATCGCCCATGGGCATGTCGTTCATCGCGTTCTTGGCCGAGGCGAAGGCCGTGGCGAGGTCGTCGGGGACCGTGCCGGTCCAGCCGGTGAGCCGGTAGCCGGGGTGTTCGGCGTCGGCAACGAGCCGGATCGCGTCCTCGTCCAGCCGGTCGAGCTCCAGGATCAGGTGGTCGAGGGTCAGGACCGGCTTGAAGCGCCACCGCTCGGCGAAGGCCTCACCCGGGCCGTCGGCGCCGGTCGCGACGACCAGGCTGCGCCGGTTCTCCGTACGGCAGGCGGCGACGACGGCCGACAGCAGACGGGAGCCGGTGCCTCGGCGGCGGTGTCCGGGGGCGACATGCAGTTCCAGCTCGGCCAGGTGCTCCTGGCCCGGCTGGGTGAACAGCCGCAGACCGGCGACGGCGACCGCGGTGCCGTCCTCGTCCGTCGCCAGCCAGGTCAGCCGCTGGCTGCCCAGCGCCGGCTTGGTGAGCCGGGCGTGGATCTGCCCGGGTCCGGGCTGCGGAACTCCCGGCAGATCGTGGGCCGTCGAGGCGGCGACGACCTGATGCCAGGCGGTGGTCTCGGCGACGGTGATGCGGTGGAGCGGGGTGATGTGCACGTGTGCGGCCAAGTCGGCGACTCCTGTGTCGGGCGGGATCGAGGTGATCGAGGTGATCGAGACGGTCAGGGTGATCGAGACGGTCGGGATGCTCAACTCCAGCGAAGGTAGATCCGGTTGACGGGCCCCCACATCGGTCGTCGTGACGTAATCCGACGCTGGAAGATCATGAACGTTAGGTAGGTTGACCGCATGTTGTACGGGCGGGGGACGGAACAGGACCGGATCGATCAGTTGCTCCTGCGTGCCCGAGAGGGCGAGAGCGGCGCGCTGGTGATCCACGGCGAAGCCGGAATAGGCAAGACGGCCCTGCTGGCCTACGCCTACGCGCACGCGAACGCGTACGACCCCGAGGCCGCCGGCCCCGCCCGCGTACTGCGGACCGTGGGTATCGAGTCGGAGATGGAACTGCCGTACGGCGGCCTGCACCAGCTGCTGCGGCCCATGACCGACCGACTCGACCGGCTCCCGGACCCACAGGCCGCCGCTCTGAAGGCGGCCCTGGGAGTCGCGGGCGGGTCGGTGAGCGACCGCTTCACCGTGGGCACGGCGGTGCTGGCGGCCCTCACGGAGGAGGTCGGCGGCGGCCCGCTCCTGTGTCTGATCGACGACGCGCAATGGCTGGACCAGGCATCGCTGGACGCCCTGACGTTCGCGGCGCGTCGGCTGCGCTCCGAGGGTGTGGTGATGCTGTTCGCCGTCCGCGACGGTGTTCCGGGCGGTCGGATCGCGGGCCTGCCGACGCTGCGGCTGAGCGGACTCGATGCCGGGGCGGTCGACGCGCTCCTCGCCGACCGGGCCGCCGATCTGTCGCCCTACGTGCGCGACCGGATCGTCGAGCAGGCGCAGGGCAATCCGCTGGCGCTGCTCGAACTGCCCGCGGCGCTCACCGAGGAACAGCGCGCGGGCCGGCTGAACCCGGTCACCCTGCCCGCCGGGCTGGCCTCGCCCGCCGGCCGCATCCAGGAATCCTTCCAGGAGCACATCCGCCGACTGCCCGACGCCACCCGGGCGATGCTGCTGGTGGCCGCCGCCGACGACACGGGCGACCTCGACCTCGTCCTGCGGGCCTCGGCCCGCTTCGGCGCGACGCCGGCGGACCTGGAGCCGGCCGAACGCGCCACGCTCGTTCAGCTCACCGAGCACACCCTGTCCTTCCGCCACCCCCTCATCAGATCGGCCACCTACCAGGACGCCGCCCTGGCACGCCGGCTCGCCGCCCACCAGGCGCTGGCCGACGCGCTGGAGGGCGCTTTGGGCGGTGACCGGCAGGCCGACCGCCGGGCCTGGCACCTGGCCGCCGCCACCACCGGGACGGACGAGACGGTCGCGGACGAGATGGTGGCCGCCGCGCAGCGGGCCGGCGGCCGACAGGGCACCGCCGCCGCGTCGGCCGCGTACGAACGCGCGGCGCAGCTCACGGGGGACCCGGCCAGACGCGCCCGGCTGCTGGCCGCGGGGGCCTTCACGGCGGCGGAGGCCGGGCGGTTCGCCCGTACGGCGGCCCTGACCGACCGGATCAACGCGCTCGCCCTCGACCCGGAGACGCTGGCCGACTTCGCCCGGGTTCGGGCCATCGTCGAACTGGACCGAGGAACACCGGGCGAGGCCACCCGCATCCTCCTCGCCTGCGCGGACCGGATCGGCACCGGCGGCGACCTCCCCGCCCTCCTCGCCGAGGCCGTCCAGGCAGCACACTCCTCCGGCGACCGCCACCTCCTCGCCGAGGTGGCCGCCCGCATCCCCGACACACCGGAGTACGCGGTGACGCGTGCGATGACGGCCCTGTCCACCGCCGAGGCGCCGAAGCCCCAGGCGACGGCGGGTGCAGCGCCGGCCGCCGCACTCCGGGCGGCGCCCGGCACGCGCGCCGCGCTCCGGGCGGCGGAGGACGCCCCGGACGGGGCCGACGTCCTGGGCACGGCCGGTCCCCTGGGTACGGCCGGCGCTCTGGGTACGGCCGACGTCCTGGGTACGGCTGGCGCCCTGGGTACGGCCGACGTCCTGAGCATGGCCGAGGCTCGGGGCATGGCCGACGCTCGGCGTACGGCAGACGCGCCGGCCTCAGCAGGTGTGCTGGCCGCAGCAGACGTGCCGGTCGTGGCGGGTGGCCCGGCGGCCGTTGCTCGGGGCGCAGTCGAGGCTCGGTGCATGGCGGACTCTTCGGCCGCAGCAGACGCGCCGACCGCGCCGGGCGGCCCGGTGGCCATGACGGCCACGGCGGCCACGGCCGTCCCGACGCCCACCGCCGACTTCGCCGAGCGGATCACCGCCGGTGTGCACGCCCAGCTGCTCGCCGACCACGGCACCGCGTACGAGATTGCCTCCGCATGCGTACGGGACTGCCGCGCCCAGGACGTGGTCGGCTGGCTCCACACCGCGCTGCACCTGCTCGCCGAGGCCCAACTGGCCCTGGGACGCTACGCCGAGGCACACATCGCCGCAGAAGAGGGCCTCGCCATCGCCGAGGAGTACGGCCGCGATCACCGGGGCACCTACCTGCGGGCCACCCTGGCGACTCTGGCCGCCCTGCGCGGCGACCAGGACCGGTGCACCGACCTCGCCGAGGCGGCCCTGAGGCATGCCGACGCCCACGGCATCGCGCTGGCCGCCGCCCACGCCCACCGGGCCCTCGGTCTGCTCGACCTCGGGCTCGGCGCCGCCGAGCGCGCGCTCGCCCACCTGGAGGCGGCGCGCGCCCGGATCGGCCATCCGGCGCTCTCCGCCTGGCTGTTGCCCGATCTCGTCGAGGCGGCGGTACGCGCCGGCCACCCGGACCGGGCCGCCGAGCCGATCGCCCGCCTCACCGACTGGGCGACGGCCTCGAACCGCCCCGCGGCGCTCGCACTGCTCCACCGCTGCCGCGCGCTGACCGGCCCCTTCGAGCAACCCGACGATGCCGAGCGGCACTTCGACGAAGCCCTGCGCCGGCACGACGAGACCTGCCACGATGCGGGCCGAAGCAGCGCGGGCCGAAACGGGGCAGGCCGAAACGGCCCGGGCCGAAACGACGCGGGCCATCCCTTCGAGCGAGCCCGTACCGAGCTGCTGTACGGCGAGTGGCTGCGCCGCGAGCGTCGTCGCACCGACGCCCGACACCACCTCCGCGTCGCCCTCGAAGCCTTCGAGAGCCTGGACGCCCGGCCCTGGGCCACCCGCGCCCGCACCGAACTCCAGGCCACCGGCGAGCAGTTCGGCCCGGACGACCGGGCGGACGCCCCGCTGGCCAGGCTCAGCCCCCAGGAACGCGAGGTCGTCCGGCTGGCCGCCACCGGCGCCACCAACCGCGAGATCGCCACCCAGCTCTTCCTGAGCCCCCGCACGGTCGGCCACCACCTCTACCGGGCCTTCCCCAAGCTCGGCATCACCTCCCGCACCGAACTCCCCCGGCTGCTGGGCCGGAACGCCGAAACCGACCGAGACCTCTGACCCTGCGTCCTGCGCACCCTGGCGCGGTGGCACCAGCCCGCAACACGGGTCGAGCCGGCGCCGACGCCCTAACGCTCCGAGCCGCCCGGCCGGGCCTCCGTGCCCTCCTCGCCCTCGCCCTCGCCCTCGGACGCGGCGGCCGGACGCAGGGCCTTGGTGCTGTCCTTCAGACGCTCCAGGGTGCGGGTCAGCTGCTGGAACGCGGACGGCGTCCGGGTCCCCGACGGCTGCTGTGGGGCGGGAGCCGCCTCGGCGGACGCGCGGTAGGCGGCGAGCGCCTCATGGGCCCGCTCCATCGCCTCCTTGTACAGATCCCGCGACTCGGTCATCGCCTCCAGCGCCTCGGCGTACCTCGCCACCCGCCTGCGCTCCCGGACGAGTTCCTCCTCGACCGTGAGCAGCTGCCACTCCTCCCGCAGCGCGGTGAGCGCGTCGCCGGCACCGTCCGGCAGCGGCCGGGGCAGCGCGGCGAACCGCGTCACCGCCGCGACGAGATCGCCCGGCTCCGAACCGTCCAGGAACACCGTGCGTACGGCGAACTCCTCGGCGTCATAGCCCTCGGGGGCCGGGACGCCTGGCAGCACCACCGCACCCCCGCGCGGCACCTCCACCCGGAACTCCCGCAGCGCCCAGTTCATGACCCGCAGCTGATGCGGCGCGGCCCGGTGTTCCACGACGCGATGGCGCAGGCTCGGCGCCAGCCATCGCGCGAGGGGCAGCCGGCCGCGCTCGTCCGTGGTCATCGCCTCGTGAATGACGACATGGACGCACCATCCGCCCCGCCCGGAGTCCCTGAACAGCCGCCGTATGTCCTTGTCGTCCTCGGGCAGGGCGTTGATCCTGCTCAGCGACAGGCCGGTGGCGGCGTCATGGTCCCAGTCGCCGTACTCCGGCCAGAACCGGGTGACGGGGGACGGCCACGCCGCGTCCCACGCCTGTTCCGCCTCGGCGAGAAGCGTCCACTCCCGCCCGCCGCCCGCGTCGGGGGCGAGGCCCAGCCGGGCACGTACGGTCACCTCGTCGGGGACGCGCCAACGGGCCTCGAAGACCCGCTCGGGGGAGTCGCCCCCTTCGTCCGGCACTTCCAGGAAGTCGTCGATGACCTGGCTGTCCTTGAGCTGCCGCAGAGTGCGACGCAGGACGTCCTCGGCGTCGGGGCCGACGTGACGGCCGCGAGCCGGCCACACGGTAGGAGGAGTCGCGGGACGGGCTGAGGGGGAGGTCGGCATGGGTCCATCGGGAAGCAGGGGCACGTGCGTACACCAGTATCGTTGCCGGTCCCGCCGGAGATCATTCGGGGTCCCCGGGAACGGACCCACCACGACCGGCCCCTAATGGATGACCGCCCGCCTATCATTAGCGCCATGGAGTACTCGACCGGCCCGGACGCGCGGCTCGCCCTCGATCTCGCCCTCACCATCCGCCACGACGGGAACGGCGGAATCACCGACGACCTCGCCGAGCCGCACGGACTGACGACCTGGGTCCACGGCCACGCGGACGTCCTGCCCGAGGCCGCCGATTTCGTCGCCGACGAGTCCGCCCTCACCGCCGTACGCGATCTCCGCGCCGCCGTCCGGGCCCTGTTCGCCCGTGCCGTCAGCCCCGACGAGCCCAGCCCGGCCGACGCCACCCGGCTGCTGCCCGTCCCCGAGGCCCTGGAGCGCCTCAACCGCGCCGCCGCCCTCGCCCCCACCGTCCCCGTACTGTCCTGGTCCCCGAGCGCCGACCCCGTAGTCCACCAGCAACCCGCGACCGGCGACGACCACCTCACCGCGGCCCTCGCCCGCGCCACCGTCGCCTTCCTCTCCGGCCCCGACCGCAACCGCCTCCGCGCCTGCCACGCCCCCCGCTGCGTCCGCTACTTCCTCAAGGACCACCCCCGCCAGGAATGGTGCAAACCCGCCTGCGGCAACCGAGCCCGAGTGGCCCGCCACCACAGCCGCCACAAGCAGTCCTCAGCTTCACAGCCAAGGGTCGGTGAGCCCACCTAAGGGGCGCGGGGCTGTGCTGATTTGCGGCTACCGCCGCGTGGGCGCGACCAGCCCCCACTCACCCGCACCCGAACGACAACACCCAGCCCCCCGTCGTTCCCGGCCCAACCGCCGGACGGCACGACGTACCATGGCAAGCATGTCCTTCCTCCGCCGCCGCAGCGCCACCCCCGCCGGGCCCGATTTCGACGTACTGGCCATGGACCCGGGCGACTGGCCGGGCAATCTCGGCGCCGGTCTGCTGCCCGCCCCCGACGGCACCTGCCAGGGCGTCTTCCTGCGGTACGACCTGTACGGCGGCCGCGGCCCCGCGATGATCATCGGCAACCTCCCCGAGGGCTCCCCGGCACGTGAGGTCACCGACGGCGAGATCCCCTTCGAGGTGGCCCAGCTGCTGATCGCGCTGGAGAACGAGGAGGAGATCACCGTCGTCGGGTCCGAGGACATCCCGGTGATGCAGGGCGACAACCTCCTGATCGTCCGCCGTCTGAAGCTCTCCGAGTCCCGGATCTCCTGCGTCCAGTTCGACCGCAGCGACAACGTCCTGGTCACCATCGCCGCCTGGGACCGCCCCATCACCGACGACCTCTACGCCCTCCTCAAGCCGCTCCCGGCGGAGCTGTTCCAGCAGGGCTGACATCCACCGGGGCCCCGCCCGCCACGGGGCCCCGTCCGCTCACGCCCCCGCCAGCACCTGGACGTCCGCCGCCTTCACGAACGCCACCCGGTGGCCGAACTGGATCTCGTAGTACAGCTCTTCGCCGACCACGACCCGGTGCCCGGTGGTGTCGAAGGAGACCGCGTAGTAGTACTCGCCCGGCATCAGATCACCGGCCACGTACTTCTGGCCGGCGAGCAGCTTGTACGGCAGCGGGGACACGGCCTGGGCGGGCACCCCCTGCGGGTACGCCCCGGCCTCGGGGTAGGCCCTGCCGTACACCGGGATCTCGGTCAGCCCGTCCTTCGGGGTCACCACCAGCCCGGCCGTCCCGACCGCCGTCGGCCGGTCCTCCGGGTTCCGGAACCAGGCCTTCTGCCCCAGGTACCAGATCGCCGTCCAGTCGCCCCGGCGCTCGGCGACCGCGTACTGCTGACCGGTGGAGACCCGGGAACCGAGGTCGTTGACGTCGATCGTGGAGGCGCTGCCGTCGGGGCGCAGCCCGATGTCCTTGATCAGCGGCGAGGTGGTGTCGGGAGCGCTGTACAGGCGTACGGCGCTGGAGCCGTGCACCTCGCAGGTCTGCCCGCCCGCCGCGCAGCCGGTGAACTCGGGCCGGTTACCGGCGTAGTCGGGCAGGACGGTGACCAGGGCGCTGTCGGTGCCGGAGGTCGCCTTGAAGGGCTTGCCCAGCAGTGCGAAGTAGTGCCGCCAGTCCCAGTACGGGCCGGGGTCGGTGTGCATGCCCGGGATGGTCGCCGTCGTCGGGCCGGGCACGGTGTCGTGGCCCAGGATGTGCTGACGGTCCAGCGGGATGCGGTACTTCGCCGCCAGGTACTTCACCAGCCGCGCCGACGTCCGGTACATCGCCTCCGTGTACCAGGCGTCCGGCGAGGCGAGGAAACCCTCGTGCTCCAGCCCGATGGACGCCGCGTTGACGTACCAGTTGCCGGCGTGCCAGCCGACGTCCTTGGTCTTCACATGCTGGGCGATGTGCCCGTCCGTGGAGCGTAGCGAGTAGTGCCAGGACACATAGGTCGGGTCCTGGACCAGTCGCAGCGTGGTGTCCCAGGTGGCCTCGGTGTCATGGACGACGATGTACCGGACGGTCTGGGAATGCGGGCGGTCGGCGAGATCGTGGTTGCCGTAGTCGTTGTCGCCGAACTCCTCGTACGGCGCCGGGAGCCACTCGCAGGACACCGTCGCCGGGCACTCCGTGCCGTCCGTGTCCGCCACCCGCAGCCCGGCGCCGGACAACTGGGCGTGGTCGGGCCGCAGCCCCGGCTCCGGGGCGAGTACGACGCGCTGAGCGGCGTCCGTGACCCGCTGGGCGCCGTCCCGGATCACCTCGAACACCTCGTCGGCGTACGCCGTGGCCGTCGCCCGGTCGTCGGCGCCGGAGAAGCGGGCCACCGCCCCGTACCAGTCCGCCGGATCGGCACTCGGCGCCCTGCCCGACTTCCGCTGCTCGGCGGCCAGTAGCGCGGCACCGCCCGCCACATTGGCCTCGGCGTCCGTGCGCAGCGCTTCCTCCGGCAGGCCCGTCAGCTCGGCAGCCCTAGTCAACGTCCGCAGCCGGGAAGGGAGTTCGGAGTTCCGCGGTGGCTCCGCCTCGGGTAGGAGGGGTGCCCGGGAGTCGTCGCCGCGGGCGTCCTCCGTGCCCTCGCTGTGGTGCGGGGCCTCGGCCAGAGCCGTACGGGCGTCGGTGAGGTGCATCGGGCCGTAGCCGCCGGTCACGCTCGGCGCACCGCCGTGGGCGTCCCAGCGGGACTGCAGATAGGAGACCCCGAGCAGCACACTGCGCGGTACGCCGTACTCGGCCGCCGCCGTCGCGAACGCGCCCTGCAGCCGGGCCGACGCGGACTGCGCCTCGGTCGGGGCCGCGCCCAGCAGGGGCAGCAGCAACACGGCCGGGGCCGTGACGACCGCCGCTCTGCGGGCGCGTTCGAGGTGGGGGGTGGGCCTGCGGTCGGTGGGGAATCCTCGCAAGGCGGTCTCCTGGAACTGTGGGGGGTGCGTGGGGCGTGCGGGACCGATTGTGCACCAGTGCTATCGGCCGACCGACGATCCGTCAATCATGCCCAGCAGAAGGCGAATTCCCGGGGAAGCCCGGCCTCCGAGTGCCGCACGAGCGGGGGAGCGGGGCGGGAGCCACGAGGGCCGGGGGAGTGGCCGGACATGACGAAGACCCACGGCTCGCCCCTGTCCAAGGCGTGCCGTGGGTCTTCCTCTTCCCCTCAGCGAGTGCCGACCGCCGCCCGTACGGCCTTGCGGGCCAGCTGGCAGTCGTCGTGCAGCCGCCTCAGCAGCAGCCGCTGTTCCTCGCCGGACGGCGCGGCAGCCGGGTGGGCCGGGCCCGGTACCGCCGGGGTCGAGTCGTGCATCGAACGCTGCACGGCCGTCTCATAGGTACGGATCTCACGGGTCAGCACCAGCATCAGATTCACCAGGAACGCGTCGCGCGAGGCCGGGCCCGCCGACTGTGCCAGCTGACTGATCTGCCGCCGCGCCACCGGGGCGTCCCCGAGCACCGCCCACAGCGTCGCGAGGTCGTACCCCGGCAGGTACCACCCCGCGTGCTCCCAGTCCACCAGCACGGGACCGGCCGGTGAGAGCAGGAGGTTCGACAGCAGGGCGTCGCCGTGACAGAACTGGCCCATGCCCTGCCGTCCCGAGGCATGGGCGATGCCGTGCAGCAGCTTCTGCAGATCGCCCATGTCCCGGTCGGTGAGCAGACCCAGCTCATGGAACCGGGAGATCCGCTCCGCGTAGTCCAGCGGGGCGTCGAACGTCCCCGCCGGTGGCCGCCACGCGTTGAGCCGGCAGATCGCGCCGAGCGCCGCCCGGATGTCGGCGCGCGGCGGCGCCTCCACCGGATGCCGCTGCAGGGCCGCCACCCGGCCCGGCATCCGCTCGATGACCAAGGTGCAGTTGTCCGGGTCCGCCGCGATCAGCCTCGGCACCCGCACCGGCGGGCGGTGCCGGACGAACGCGCGGTACGCGGCTATTTCATGCCTGATCCGCTCCTCCCAGATCGAGGAGTGGTCCAGTAAACACTTGGCGACGGCCGTGCTGCGCCCCGTGGTGCCGACGAGCAGCACCGACCGTCCGCTGCGGCGCAGCACCTGGACCGGAGCGAACTCCGGGCAGATGCGATGCACCGAGGCGATCGCCGTACGCAGCTGCGCGCCCTGAGGGCCGGACAGGTCGAGTCTCCCGCTGAGCGGTTGGGTGCCGACGCCCGGGACGCGCCGCCGGCCGCCGAGTACGGTGCCCGTCGAACGCGTGGGGTCGAGGTAGGGGCCGCCGCCGCCCGGCTGGCGGGGAGCGAGCGGCCGGGGCGGGGCGGACACGGAGGACGATGCTGCGTACATGGGGGAATACAGATCCCTTCGTGTGCCTGCGAGGTCAGCGCCCTGCCCGGCCCGGCCGCCTTCGGTGCACCCTGGGGAATGCCCCTGCTCCTGCTGGGAGCAGGAGGGCGACCGGGTCGGGGTGGCGCTTTCCTACCTGACACCGGATGACCCCTGGCACACCATGTAGCGCACCCTGGCGAAGCCTGGCGAATAGTCCCCGAGCAACTGACAGCGGGCTACATTCAACTCAGCCGAGAACCTGGGGGCTTGACGTGAGCGGACAACCCAACACCCGACTCGGGGACCTGTTCGGCCTGGCCGGCTGGTCCAAGGGAGAGCTCGCGAGGCTCGTCAACCGGCAGGCGGCGGCCATGGGCCACCCCCAGCTGGCGACGGACACCTCACGGGTACGGCGCTGGATCGACACGGGAGAGATCCCGCGCGACCCCGTGCCACGGGTGCTGGCGACGCTGTTCACCGAGCGTCTCGGTCGTGTCGTGACCATCGAGGACCTCGGTCTGGTGCGGCACGGGCGTACGGGGAAGCGGCAGGGCGGCGGGCGTGTGGAACACCCCGACGGAGTGCCGTGGACGCCCGAACGAACAGCCGCGGTCCTCACCGAATTCACGGGAATGGACCTCATGCTCAACCGACGCGGTTTGGTGGGCGCGGGTGCCGCGCTCGCCGCGGGATCTGTACTCAGCAGCGCCATGCACGACTGGCTGCACACCGATCCGGTGCTGACGGCCGACGCCCCTGATCTCGACAACCCCCTGCACGCCGACCCGGCCGGATTCGAGCGCTATGAAGCCGCCCCCATCGGCCACCAGGAGGTCGAGGAGCTGGAGCGCTCGGTCGAAGTGTTCCGGGCCTGGGACGCCGCACGCGGCGGCGGGCTGCAACGCAAGGCGGTCGTCGGCCAGTTGAACGAGGTGGGAGGCATGCTCTCCTACCGTCACCCCGAACATCTCCAGCGGCGCCTGTGGGGCGTCGCCGCGGACCTCGCGGTCCTCGCGGGCTGGATGTCGCACGACGTCGGTCTGGAAGCCACCGCCCAGAAGTACTTCATCATCGCCACCCATGCCGCCAGGGAGGGCGGCGACCGGCCCCGGGCCGGCGAAGCCCTCTCCCGCGCGGCCCGACAACTGGTCCATCTGGGCAAGCCCGACGAGGCACTCGACCTCATGAAGCTCGCCCAGTCCGGCTCCGGCGAGCAGGTGCTGCCGCGCACCAAGGCCATGCTCTACACCGTCGAGGCCTGGGCCCACGCCTCCATGGGCAAGGGCCAGGCCATGCGGCGCACCCTCGGCCAGGCGGAGGACCTCTTCGTCGCCGACCGGGGCGACGAACCACTGCCCAGCTGGATGTCGATGTTCAAGGAAGAGGACCTGTACGGCATGCAGGCCCTGTCCTACCGCATGCTCGCGGAGCACGATCCCGGAGCCGCCAGGCACAGCCGGCACTACGCGGAGAAGGCCCTCGCCCTGCGGAACGACGGCCGGGAGCGCTCGAAGATCTTCGACTATCTGTCGATGGCCTCGGCGTCCTTCATCGACGGCGAACCGGAACAGGGGGCGTACTACGCCCGTGAGGCCCTCAGGACGATGGGGTCCAACTCCTCCCACCGCACCTGGGACCGGCTCGGCCAGATGTATGAGCTGACGGGCCGTTACGCCGACCACCCGAGCATCCGTCAGTTGCGAGAGGAGATCAGGCTCGCCCTGCCCAAGGGAACGGGCCGGGCCAAGGGCGACATCGCACCGGCATGACCCTGTGAACGCCGGGAGCGAATCTCACACCATCAGGGGCTGACCCTGCGGTTCAGGTTCAGGGGCTGATCCTGCCGTCAGGAGCTGACCCTGGCGACGAGCACGCAGGCGTCGTCCTCGCGCTCTCTCCCGCCGAGTTCCTCCAACACCATCCGTACACAGTCCTGGGCCGCATTCGCCTCCGTGAGACGTGGGGCGAGGTCCAGCAACCGCTGGACGGCTGTCGTTCCCCTGCGCGCCAGGCCGTCGGTGTGCAGCAGCAGCAGATCGCCCGGTTCGAGGGTCACTTCGGCCTGCCCGTAGACGGCACCCGAGGTGGCTCCGAGCAGGACGCCGTCCGGTGACTTCAGCACGCGCCCCGTCCCGTCGCGGAACAGCAGCGGGGCGGGGTGCCCGGCCTGCGCCCAGACCAGCGTGCGGGTGGCCGGCCGGTAGCGGCAGCAGACGGCGCTGCCGAGGGCGGGTTGCGCGGTGGCGTCCAGTAACTGGTTGAGGCATGCCATCAGCCGGCCCGGTTCGGTGCCCGCCATCGCCATGCCGCGCACCGCGCCGATCAGTGTCGCCATGCCCGAGGTGACGGCGACACCGTGCCCGGTGAGGTCGCCGACGCTCAACAGGCTCTCCCCGCCCGGCAGTTCGAGGGCGTCGTACCAGTCGCCGCCGATCAGCGCGCTCGTCGACGACGGCAGATAGCGGGCCGCCAGGTCGAGTGCCTCGGGGCCGTGCGGCGGGAGCCGCAGGGAGCCGCGCCAGGGTGGCAGCACGGCTTCCTGCAACTCGACCGCGAGCCGGTGCTCGGTCTGCGCGATGTGCCGCTGACGCCGCAGCGAGTCACGGGTCTCGCTCACCGCCAGCTGGCTGCGCCGCAGTTCGCTGACGTCCCGCAGCACGGCCCACATGGAGGCCGTGTTGCCGTCGTCGTCGAGTACGGGCTCGCCCATCATGTGGACCGTGCGCACCCCGCCGTCGGGCAGCGCGATCCTGAACTCCCCGTCGATGCGCTTGGCGTCGATCAGACAGTCCGTCACCATCGCCGTCAGCCGGGGCCGGTCCTCGTCCAGCACCAGCGACGGCAGTTCGTCGAGGGTGAGCGGCGGGGCGGCGGGGTCACGGCCGAGGATCTGGTACAGCTCGCCGGACCAGCTGGCCTCGTCGGTCAGCAGATTCCACTCGGCGCTGCCGACCCGGCTGAGCAGCGACTCCCGCCGGGGCGGCACGACCGGCACGGGCCGGGGGCCGGATGCCGTCTCCGGCTCGGCGGGTACGGCGGGGCCGTCCCGCAGCTGGGCCAAGTGGCCGTCCAGATCGTTGAGTTGATGCACCGCCAGATCGTAGAGCGCCCGCTGCCACCGGCCCTCGGCGTCCGTCCCGTCGGCGGGGGCGTCACGGCGTACGGCGTGGTCGACGATGGCTCCGCGCAGCCGCCGGGTCTGCGAGATGAGCGCGTCGACCGTGCCGCGCCGGGGCGGCTGGGCGGCGGGGCGATCCGCAGACAGATGGGACGGCATCACGTACTCCGATGGGGGTCGCTGCGACCAACGCGGACGGAAGGGCCGGTTACGACTGTCGCACAGCCCGCGACGCGCTGTAAGGGATTTGGCAAGACACGATACGGCGGTGCTTCTGGCATATGCCGCTGTCCTGGTGGAACGGGTTCGCCGCCCCACGCCGATGGGCGTCCGCAGGCGTCAAGTCGTAGAGATGGTACGTGACTTGACGGAGCGACGGCTCGGGCGTGCGGTCATCTCACTCTGGTGTTCGGAGTATCCATGTCCGCATTCATGTCCGATTTCATCGAGGCCCATCGAGATCCATGGGTGACATGGGTCACAAAGATGAATCCGGGTGGGCGCTTCGTGCGAATGCTCTCCGCGAGGTCGAAGAGGCACGTCGGCGCATCGGCCGGCCCGCACCGGTAGGCAGACCTTCAGAAACGGAGATCGTTCATGACCGTCAAGCTGGAACAGCCCGCTCGCGCGCTCCTCGTCACCGCCGAGGACCGGGAGGTTCCGGTGCCCGCGTCCCTGCGCTACTCCTCCGACGACCCGCTCGCCGTCCACCTGGACTTCCCGGCCGACATCTCGCTCAGCGGCTCCATGGTGACCTGGACATTCTCGCGCGATCTGCTGGAGGAGGGGCTGCAGGCGCCCTCCGGCACCGGCGACGTGCACATCTGGCCCTGCGGCCGCGCCCGCACGGTGGTCGAACTGCACTCCCCGTACGGGCTGGCGATGCTCCAGTTCGACACGGTGGCCCTCCAGCGCTTCCTGCTGGGCACCTACGCGGTGGTCGCCGCGGGAAGAGAGGAACTGGGCGAGGCGCTCGACCGCGGCCTCACCACCCTCCTCGGCGGCGTCTGACCGGAGGCGTCCGACCTCAGTAGCGCAGGACGCCCGCGATGCCCCGGGCGTCCCCCAGCGTGCCGTCGGGCACGAAGCGCACCTCGGCGCCGGTGTCCAGGCACCGCTCGACGATCTCGTCCACGATGTCCTCGCGGGCGTCGAGATCCCCGCTCTCGGCCGGCACCAGGTGTCCACCGCCGTTCGAGCGGACGATCGTCCGGTAGTTCTCCTCCACGGCCAGCAACTCGATGCGCCCCTGCTCGGCGTTCTGCCGGACCTCGTCGACACCGGCCGCGAACGCCTTGTGACCGCGGGCCGCTTCGAGCCGCCGGGCCACCGCGTCGACGTTCCTGCGGTTCTCCGCCGCGATGACCGGCCCGACCGCCTGCCACACGGTCTGCGGGGTGCCGTTCGCCAGGCCGCCGTGCGGGACATGGACGGCGTTCCGGGTGACCGTGCCGATCTCCTCCAGCGCGGACAGTGCCGCCGTCTCCCCGGTCACGTACAGGGGCCGAGGGTTGGTGCGCAGTACGCGGCCCATCGCGGTGTCGGCGTCCCGCAGGAAGTGCCGGGTCCCCTCGTCGCGGAACGCGCTCGGGGTGTCGCCGATCTGCTCCACGCGCTCGGCGTCGAAATTGACCTGCTCCCGGGCCATCGGGAAACCACCCGCGCGGGTCTCCTCGACACGGTCGCCGCCGCCGCTCCACAGCGCGACCCGGTCGGGGGAGACCGACAGCACCCAGAACGGCCGCTCGGCGGCGTGCGCGGCCACCAGATTGCGGGTCAGGAAGGTGTCCGAGAGCACCACGCGCTCCGGCACCGGACGCGCGAGCGACCAGACCTGGTGCTCACCCGGCGCCGCGAAGATCACCAACCCGTCCTCGGCATGGGCCAGATCCACCTCGGTCAGCGCCTCGTCCAACTGCTCGACGACCTCGTTGCGTCGCTCGCGGGTGACCGCCGGGTCCTGCTCCAACTGCCGTTTCGCCTCGGCGAGCACATTGCGCAGCCGGACCGGGTCCTGTGCGTTCTCCGGCTCCCGGCGATGCGTGGGCGTCAGCACCGACACGGCCGGATAGGGGCGCGGACGGCGCAGTTCGGTCAGGGTCGCGGAACTCAGGGCGTGCTCCATGACTTCACGATAGGACCGATTCGCCCATCGGGCATTTGGGGTCATCGGGCACCGCCATCTGGGGTCACCGGGCACCACGCACACACCGGAGAGGGCGCACGCCCGACGCATACCGTCGTGCGTACGCCCTCACCCGGGAAGGACGGCAAGGGCGGGAAGGATCAGCCGACTTCCTTCTTCAGCGACTTGTCGGCGGCGGCCTTGGACGGCTTCCACCAGGTCGTCACGGGCTCCCACACCTTGACCTTCTTGCTCGCGCCCAACTGCTTCAGGGTGAAGGAACGGCCGTTGAGGTTCGGATTGGCCGACACCTGGACCGTGCTGACGCGACGCGCCTCGGGGTCCTTGAGGTCGGCGATCGTACGGACCGCCGCCCACACCGTCTTCCCCGGGCCGACCTTGTACGGGCCGCTCTCGCCGGAGGGCACCGGCAGGGCCGCGCCGTCGAGGTCGCCGAACGTGACGACCGGGAGGCGGTCGATGGCGCAGGTGTGCTTGGACGTGTTCTTGACGGTGACGTGGATGATCCTCGTGTCCTTCGCCTGCTTGGCCCCGAGCTTGAGGGCCTTCGCCTTGCAGACGGGGGTCTTGGCGGCCGACTGGGCGGCCAGACTCTGCGGAGCGGCCGTGATCAGCAGCGCGGTGCCCGCGGTCACCGCGGTCGAATAGGCGAGGACGGAACGGATACGCATCGGTGGAATCCCCCAGTTTTGGTCACGTACGGGTACGGCACGCGCGAAAAGCGACGCACACCCTGTGTGACGCGTGAAGCACGGACGTGGTTGTACCCGAGGTGTCCGTGTTACAAGTCCGTTGCTCAGCGGGCCCACGGTCGCTCAGTCGTCCGGCCCGCAGGAACTCCCGTCGTCCGGCAGTGATCCGTACAGCAGGAAATCGTCGACCTTCTGGTGCACGCACTTCGACGACCCGTACCCGGTGTGCCCGGTGCCCTTGTTGTCGAGGACGACCGCCGAGGGGCCGAGCCGCTTCGCCGTCTCCACGGTCCAGCGGTACGGCGTCGCCGGGTCGCCCCGCGTGCCCACGAGCAGCATCCTCGGGGTGTCGACGTCGCGCACCTCCTCCCGGATGAAGTCGGTGCCCTTGGGGCGGCCGTAGCACGTCAGCACCTGGGTGAGCCGGTACCGGCCGAACACCGGGGAGGCCTCCTCGTACTGCGCGCGCAGCTCCTCGAACTCCTCCGTGATCCGCTTCGCGGTGGGCCGGTCGGGATCGTCGGCGCAGTTGATCGCCATCAGCGCCGCGGGGAGGTTGTCCAGCGGCACGTCCTCGGGATCGACGAGACCGCCGTCCGGGCCGGGGGTCTCGGACGGACCCGGCGCGGAGGGGCTGAGCGGGCGCGGACGCGGATACGGGTGCGGGACGGGCGGTACGGCTATACCGCCGCCCACCAGGGCCATGACGCCCCGGGCGTCGCCGTCGTACAGCAGCATGTTCAGCGCCTGGGTGAGCATCGGCCACATCTGCTCGCTGTAGAGGGCCTGGCTGATGGCGCCGACGAGGTCCTGTCCCGAGAAGTCTTGCCCGAAGTCCGTCGGCACCGGGTACTCGTCCAGCGAGTCGACCAGCTGGACCACCTGCTCCCGGGCCGAGCGGGAGTCCTGGCCGAACGGGCAGGTCAGCTGCTCGGTGCAGGAGTCGAGATAGTCCTCCAGCGCCTTCTGCTGACCCTCCGCGCCCACCAGGCCCTGCTCGGTCAGCGGCTCGGTGAGGCTGTCCACCCCGTCGAGGACCATCCGGCCCACCTTGTCGGGGAACTGCGCCGCGTACACCGCGCCCAGCCGGGTCCCGTACGAGAACCCCAGATAGTTGAGCTTCTTGTCGCCGAGCGCGGCACGCATCACGTCCAGATCGCGGGAGGCGTTGACCGTGCCTATGTGCGGCAGCACCGGCCCGGAGTGCTTCGCGCAGGACTCGGCGGCCTTCTTCAGCTGCTTCAGCGCGGCCTGCGGATCGGCGGCGTTCTCCCCGTCCTCCGCGGCGTCGAGGGCCACTGAGCTGTCCTCGCCACAGCTGACCGGGGAGGACCGGCCGACCCCGCGAGGATCGAAGGTGACCACGTCGTAGCCGTCCGTGAGGTCCATGAACTCCTGGCCGCCGTAGGCCAGTTCGGGCACACCGGGGCCGCCCGGGCCGCCGAAGTTCAGCAGCACGGAGCCGCGCGAGTCGCCGGTGGCGCGATAGCGGGCCATGGCCAGGTCGAGCGTTCCGCCGTCGGGCCGGGTGTAGTCGAGCGGCACGGTGACCTTGCCGCACCTGAGGTCCTTGGGCACCTCCATGCCCTCGCACTTGGACCACTTGATCTTCTGGTCGTAGAAACGGGACAGGTCGGCCCGCAGGTCGCCTGGCTCGTCGTCGGCGCCGGACGCCAGGGCCGGGAGTCCGGTGCCCAGCAGCGTCAGCGCCGCGACCGCGGCTCCGGCGAGCGGGCGCCGCCGTCTGTGCGTGGACCGCATGCGTGCCTCCAGGGGACACCCGGCCAAGGGCGGCCGGAGACAACCCCCGGATCACCATAGGCGGGGCCCCGCGCCCACGCCTCCCGGCGAGCGGGACCGCCGGAGCCGCCGTATCCTGCGCCCCCTCCGGCACCGTACGACCGCTGGTCCGACACCGTATGACCGCCGACGGGCCTCACTCGTACGCGTGAACTCGGCGGCCGGGAAAGCCCGTTGTCCCGCGATGTCGGCCCGGCGCGGCGTCGCGAGCGGGAAGGGTGTGGACGAGGATGATGCGGACGCGCGGCCGTATACGGGACGCGGACCGCCGCGCATCGCGTCCGTCATCGTCACCGTCGCGAGCCCATCGATCGGAGCGCACACCATGACCTCTCCGGGAACCCAGGACCTCGTCGTCACCCGGGCCACGCTTGACGACTGGGCGGTGGTCGCCGCCTGGGCGGGGGAGGAGGGCTGGAACCCGGGGCTCTCCGACCCGGTCTGTTTCTTCGCCCAGGACCCCGAGGGCTTCTTCATCGGCAGGATCGACGGCGAGCCCGTCTCGGCGATCTCCGTCGTCACCTACGGCGACGACTACGCCTTCCTCGGCTTCTACCTCGTCCGCCCCGATCTGCGCGGCCAGGGCCATGGCCTCACCACATGGAAGACCGCCCTCGCCCACGCCGGCGCCCGCACGGTCGGCCTCGACGGAGTGGTCGCCCAGCAGGACAACTACCGCAAGTCCGGCTTCGCGTACGCCCACCGCACCTTCCGCTACTCGGGCACGGCACCTGCGTACTCGGGCACGGCCCCCGAGGCGGCCCTGCCCGACGGGGTCCTGCCCGTCGACGACGTACGCGCCGTCGAGGAGTACGACCGCGCCTGCTGCCCCGCCGACCGCCCCCGCTTCCTGGAGCGCTGGCTGACCACCGACGGTCACCGGGCCCTGGCCCGTGTCGTCGACGGACGGCTCACCGGCTACGGCGTCATCCGCCCCGGCCGGGACGCCCTGCGCATCGGACCGCTGTTCGCCGACACCGATACGGACGCCAGGGCCCTGCTCGCCGGGCTGGCCGCCGAGGCGGCGGGGCGGACGTTCGCCATCGATGTGCCCGAGACGAACACGGCGGCCGTCGCCCTGGCCGAGGAGTACGGCTTGACGCCCTCCTTCGAGACGGCCCGCATGTACACCGGGCCGATCCGGCCGTACGCCCGGGAGCGGGTCTTCGGGATCACGACCCTGGAACTCGGCTAGCCGACGGGGTGCTGTCGCCTCGCTCGGCGGGGGCGGCCCCGGCCTGCTCGACCGGGGCGGCGTCGCTCTGTCGGAACGCCCACTCCATCCGTGGTTCCACGACACCGCGCAGGACGGAGCGTACGGGCGGGGTGCACAGCAGGGTGATGCCGCCGGCCGCGATCGCCGTGACCGCCAGTTGCCCGAGGGGGGTGTGCAGCCAGTCGGCCGCGTACCAGTCCCGGAAACGGGCCCACTTGATCACGAAGCCGTGCAGCAGATAGCCGTACATCGTGCCCGTGCCCAGCGCCGTGAACCACAGCCGCCGACGCGGCACCCAGGCCAGGAAGCAGGCCGTCAGCAGCAGCGCCAGAGCGAACAGCGCGGGCGTGCTGAGCAGCCCCGCCCAGCGCGGCACGCCCTGCCCGGTGACGCTGCCCCGGTGATAGAACCAGCCCGCGTCGAACCACGGCGCCACCCAGTACGCCACCGCGAACGCGCCGACCCCGATAGGCAGCGCGACCAGCCGTACCCGGCGGGTACCCAGGCGCTCGAAGTGCTCGGCGCGCAGCGTCAGCCCCAGCACGAAGAACGGAAGGAACTGCAGCACCCGCTGGATCGACACATCGCCGCCGAGGTCCGGTGAGACCGCCGCCAGCATCGCCAACCCCATGGCCACCGCCAGCGGATGACGCAGCCTCAGCCACAGTGGAGTGGTCAGCCGCCAGATGAACAGCGCCATCAGGAACCACATCAGATACCAGGGGTCCAGCAGACTCAGCGGATAACCCCAGTCGTCCTGTGCCCAGCGGTAGAACAGCGTGTACGCCGTCTCGAACACGACATACGGCAGGACCACCCCCGTCAGCAGCCGTTTCAGCCGGCCCGGCGCCATGTCGAAGCTCCGCGAGAAGTACCCGGAGATCAGCGCGAAGGCCGGCATGTGGAAGGCGTACACCGTCAGATACGCGGCGTGCGTGGCCCGGCTGCCGTACGTCAGCGGCTCCCACGCGTGCCCGCAGGCCACCAGGACGATGGTCAGATACTTCGCGTTGTCGAAGAACGGGTCCCGGGACGTCGCTCTCGCCGGAGGCGACCCCCGGTCCGGAGGGGCCTGGGTGGCCGGACGGGAGTGCTGTGCCACGTCTTGAGACATCGAAAGAACTTCTCCGGTCGACGACAACGGCGAACCCGGACCGCCTGCCCCGTCCCACCGATGTCACGCACCATTACTGGCCATTACTCGCTCATACTCGCCATCGCGCGTCATGGCTCGTCCTCGGTGGCGTCGGTCGCCGGTTCGGGTCCGTTCGACAGTCCTCTCATGGAGCGGGCCGCATTGTCCGGTTCCGCGCGTGAGAAAGCGAGTGAATTCCGTTGCCAGGGCGAACGAGTGATGATGAAGTGAACGTATGGATCACGCTGCTGTGCTGGCACTGTTCGACCGGGACATGCGGGAGGGCGCCCGCCCCGACGGTCCGGGCGCCCGGATCGAGCGCGTCGGATCGGTGGTGCGTCAGGTCGGCTCCGAGAAGGGCTGGAGCGGCATCGTCTGGTCCGACCTGACCGAGGCCGACGCCGACGCGGCCCTCGCCGAGCAGATCCGGTACTTCTCCGGACTCGGCCGTGACTTCGAATGGAAGCTGTACGGCCACGACCTCCCCGTCGACCTGGGCCGGCGACTGCGCGCGGCCGGGTTCACGCCCGCGCCCGAGGAGACCCTGATGGTCGCCGAGGTCGCCGACCTCAGCCTCGACGTCGAGCCGCCGGAGGGCGTGCGCATCCTGCCGGTCACCGACCGTGAGGGCGTGGACCTCGTGGCCGACGTCCATGAGAAGGCCTTCGGCACGGACAGCTCCCGTATGCGCCATCAGCTCCTCGCCCATCTCACCGAGGACCCCGACACCGTGGTCGCCGTCGTGGCCCTCGCGGGCGACGAGCCGGTGAGCGCCGCCCGTATGGAACTGGTCCCCGGCACCCGCTTCGCCGGCCTCTGGGGCGGCGGCACCGTCGAGAGCTGGCGAGGGCGCGGCGTCTACCGCGCCCTGGTCGCCCACCGCGCCCGCGTCGCCGCCGACCGGGGCTACCGCTATGTCCAGGTCGACGCCCTCGCCCGCAGCCGCGACATCCTCGCCCGCCTGGGCTTCGAGCCGCTGACCACCACGACACCGTACGTGTACGAGGCGGGGTCACAGGCGGCCGCGTAGGGGCGGCGTACCGGGTGGGCGGTGTGACGCGCACGGACGAGGTGTCTTCGGTGGGGTCGGGGTCGGTGGGGTGAGGGCCACTGATTGGGGGGCGGGCTGCGAAGTGATGAGCCCCTTCGTATCAGCGGCCCTCACCCTCACCCCCTCACTCTCAGCGGCGTGCTTTCGTACGGTCCAGGGCCGCGACGCCCAGTGCCGCGAGGCCGATCTGGATCAGCCACTCGACCCAGTCGACACCGTCGGTGTCGGCCACGCCGATCCCCGCGGCGATCGCGGAGCCGATCAACGCGGCGACGATCCCGACAAGGATCGTCAGCAGAATGCCGATGCGCTGACGGCCGGGTACGACGAGCCGTCCCAGTACGCCGATGACGATGCCAATGACGATGGCGCTGATGATTCCGTCTATCTCCATCTGGACTACGCCCCTTCTCCTCCGGGTCCCCGCGCTCATACGAGTGCCCCTCGCAGACGGGTGCAGTCCGTTCCACTTTCACCTTCCTCGACGTCACGACGCCCCTGGCGGCGACGGCGGCGGGGTGCCCGGCCCCTCCAGCCAGCCCGTGGCCGCCAACACCTCCGTGGCGATGTCGACGACCGAGCGCCCGTCGGTCGAGACCCGCAGGGTGTCCGTGGGGGCCCGCTCGTCCAGCAGGCGGGCCTTGCGGAGGCTGCCCTGCAGCTCCCGTTCCAGCTCGGAGCCGATCTCCCGCCCTCGCAGCCGCCGCTCGGTGGTGTCGTCGGTGGCGGTCAGCAGGACCCGGACGATCCGTACGTCCGCGCCCATGGCCCGCCGGAAGGCGCCCTCGGTGTCGGGCATCACGCTGAGGGTGTTGGTGTAGATGAGCCGCCGGTACCCCAGCGCAGCATAGTTCCCCCAGACCGCCGTGAGGTTGCGTTCGGCGAGGTCGGCCCGGCGTGGGTCGCCCTGCGGCGCCGGGTGGACCTGTGCCATGAAGTCGCCCTCGATGAGCGCGTGCGCGACCTGCCCCACTCGCAGCAGGTCGGAGACCTCCCAGCCGACGGTCGTCTTCCCGACCCCTGCCCTGCCGCCGATCAACAGCACTTCCGTGTGGTCCATCCAGCCTGTCACTCCCATGAAGTGGAGGTTCGGCCGTGCGCAGTTGCTCCAAACCCGCACCCCCCGAGCCAACGTTTCGAGTCAACGGGCGTCAGTGTGCAGGGGGAGACGGGGTGGCGGCGAATCAATATCCCCTGGCCCGGGACCAGTTGATCGCTGATCGTGCATGGGTGGTCACGGTGTGTTTCACGTGAAACGTGTACGGCGGGGCCCGTCTCCCTTCAGGAGGTCCAGGCCTGGTGGATCGGCACAACGGTGACGGCCGACCCGGCTGGGCGGGTCGGCCGTCGTTACCCTCGCGGGCGTCTCGTCGTGTCTATGGCGTGCGCGATGTGTTCCTCGCCGCGACGCCGGCGCACATCATCCCCAGGATCAGGGCCAGAGCGCCGATGATGATGTTGTTGACCACGACTCCGGCGTCCGGGCTGTCGCCGACGACCCATGGCGCGATGATCATCCAGACCCCTGCCGCGCACATGGCCCAGCTCAGGCCGTACATCCTCTGCGGTGCCGCGGTGAAGCCCAGGGCCAGCAGGCCGATCGCGATGCCCACGATCAGGTTGTGGACCACCAGCGGGGGCTGGCTGGTCGTGTAGTGGAGTATCCACGGGGACACGGCACAGTACAGACCGAGCAGGAACACCGGTCCGTCCACGAGTGCCACGTCGCGGCCTCCGAGCATGCGGGCGTACCGAGCCTGCATTTCGGTTACATCGGGGTGGGTGGTGATGTCACGCCCGTGTGAGAGGTTCGCCATGACTCGACTCCTTCGAACTCTGCAGGCCTGACCGCGTCTGGTGGGGTATGCGGTAAGCGCCGCGTACGTTCATTCTGCGCTTATTTCGCCTTTATGTGTAGAGGTCGTGGGGTCGGAGGGTGGGGAGGGCGGGGAGGGTGAGGGGTGAAGCGGTGTCGCTGGTGAGGTGCAGCGCGGCGGCTGGAATCCCGCGGTCCGGGATTCGAGATCGATCCGCTTTTCCTTGACCATGTCGCCGGGGCGCTGTCACGATCGACCCCATGAAGATGCGACTGGACCTCACGCGGCGATGCCATGTCGACCTCGCGCGTGTCTCCAGCGCCTCCTGTTGCGTCGCGGCCTGATCTCCCCGTAGCCGCCGCCCCCTTCCCGCCCCTCACCCGCCGCCGAGCGTCGCGGTCGTGAGTCGGGCTCTTCCTTCTCTTCCCTCGCTACTTCCTTCATCGCCCGCATTCCCGTGCCGCCGGGCGGCCGTGGAATTCGGCATGCCGTAATTCGCCGCCCTCCGCGCGCCCTCCGCGCCAGGAGGTCGCTGCGGATTCCAGAGATTTTCCAGAAAGAGGACTCATGGCCACCGTCCTGTCCGTCTCCGGCAGCCCCTCCGTCTCCTCCCGCACGGCGAAGCTCCTGCGGCACCTGGACACCCGCCTCGTCGCGCAGGGCCACGAGGTCGTCCCGCTCGACGTCCGCACCATCCCCGCCGAAGCGCTGCTGGGCGCGGACTTCCGGCACCCGGCCATCGTCGAGGCCACCGAGCTCTTCGAACGCGCCGACGGCATCGTCATCGGCACCCCCGTCTACAAGGCCGCCTACTCCGGCGTCCTCAAGGCCCTGCTCGATCTGCTCCCGCAGTACGCCCTCACCGGCAAGACCGTGCTGCCGCTGGCCACCGGCGGCACCACCGCCCATGTCCTCGCCATCGACTACGCGCTGCGCCCGGTCCTCAGCTCCATGGGCGCCCGGCACATCGTTCCCGGCTGGTTCACGCTCGACAAGGACATCACGGTCGGAGAGGACGGCAAGGTCACGGTCGCCCCGACCACGGCCGAGGCACTGGACCAGGTCGTCGACCAGTTCCTGACCGCCCTCGGCCGAACACCCCTACTGGCCGCCGCGAGTTGAGCCCCGCCCGTCACCTGCGCCTGCTTCCGTCACCTGCACCTACTCCTGTCACCTGCACCTACTCCCGTTACCTGCGCCTGCTCCTGCCACCCACGCCCGCTCCCGTCACGCACCCCCGCGATCACCACTCCTTCCCCTGGCCCGGCCCCACCCCGATCGGAGATCCCCCGTGTCCCTCACCTTCCACTGGTTCCTGCCCACCAACGGCGACAGCCGTCATGTCGTCGGCGGTGGCCACGGCACCCCGGCCACCGAGTCGGGGCGGGACCGGCCGCCGACGGTGGCGTATCTGAGCCAGATCGCGCGGGCCGCCGAGGGCCTGGGCTTCGTCGGCGCGCTCACCCCCACCGGCGCCTGGTGCGAGGACGCCTGGCTGACCACCGCGATGGTCAGCCAGAACACCGAACGCCTGAAATTCCTGGTCGCCTTCCGGCCCGGCGCCGTCTCGCCCACCCTCGCCGCCCAAATGGCGTCCACCTTCCAGCGGCAGACCGGCGGACGGCTCCTGCTCAATGTGGTCACCGGCGGCGAGAGCCAGGAACAGCGGGCCTACGGCGACTTCCTCGACAAGGACGACCGCTATCGCCGTACCGGTGAATTCCTGGAGATCGTCCGGGGGTTGTGGGACGGCAAGACCGTCGATCTGCACGGTGAGCACCTCCGGGTCGAGGACGCGAGGCTCGCCCGACTGCCCGACCCCGTGCCCCGCGTCTACTTCGGCGGTTCCTCGCCCATCGCCGGTGAGATCGCCGCCCGGCACTCCGATGTCTATCTCACCTGGGGCGAGCCGCCCGCGCAGGTCGCCGAGAAGATCGCCCGGGTCAGGTCCCTCGCGGCGCGGCAAGGCCGTAGCCCGCGCTTCGGCATCCGACTGCATGTGATCACCCGTGACACCTCGGCGGAGGCCTGGGCGGAGGCCGACCGGCTGCTCGCCGGGTTCGACCCCGAGACCGTACGGAGCATTCAGGCCGGGCTCGCCCGCAGCGAGTCCGAGGGCCAGCGGCGCATGCTCGCCCTGCACGGCGGCGGCAACCGCGACGCCCTGGAGATCCACCCCAACCTGTGGGCGGGCATCGGCCTGGTGCGCGGCGGCGCGGGCACCGCCCTGGTGGGCAGCCATGACGAGGTCGCCGAGCGCATCGAGGAGTATCACGCCCTGGGCATCGAGGAGTTCATCCTCTCCGGCTATCCGCACCTGGAGGAGGCGTACTGGTTCGGCGAGGGCGTCCTGCCGCGCCTCGCCGCCCGGGGCCTCTGGCAGCACCCCTTCGTGGCGCCCACAACGCCCTCGTCCGCCCAGGTGCCGTTCGGGAGCTAGCCGAGCACCGAACGCCGCGAACGCCTCCGACACCGGCCGCCCCGCGCACGCGAGGACCGTCGGCCGGAGCGCCCGCAGGGATCAGTACGCCCCCGACAGCGACCCGAGGTGTGCCTGGCGCACCTCGGGCGTCTGGCCCTGGATCAGCAGGAACATGGCCTCGCGGGCGAGTCGTTGGGCCTGGTTGTCGAGGGTCAGGGAACGGCCGCCGCCCGACACGACCGCGGCGGTCGTCGCCGTGCGCATCAGGTCGAACGCCTTCATCTTCAGATCCAGCCGCTCCTCCATGTGCTCGTGCGGCGCCGGATGATCGGCCAGCGCGTACGCCTGCCGTCGCACCCGGTCGACGCGCAGACGCAGCGCCTTGGTCGTCGGGTCGTTCTGGTCGAGCAGCGCGAGCGCCGACTCGGCCACCCCGAACACGGCGGGGGAGGCGTTGGTCGGCTTGGGCCGGTCGCCCGCGGCCCAGGTCTCGTACGGGGCGTGCAGGGCCACGTTCTCCTCGGGCACCCACAGCCCGTCGAGTTGCAGCGAGACCGTACGGGACGCCGTGACCGCCGCCAGCCGCAGCGGCGCCGACGCCTTCAGACCGGACTGCGGCTCGGCGTCCGTGAACGCGAACACCACCTCGTCCGCGTCCGTCACCCCGGCCAGCAGCATCACATCGTTCAGCCCCCACCCGGTGTACCAGGGCACCGTCCCGTGGAACCGCCACCCGCCCCGCTTCGGCACCGCCCGCACCGGGACCTGCGGATACCTCCGCAGATGCGCGTACGCGACCCCGGACAGCAGCTCACCCGTGGCCAGCTTCCCCAACAGGCGTTCACGGGCGGGCAGTTCGCTCTTCATCAAAGTCAGTACGGGGGTGTAGTGCTGGGTCTGCACGAACCAGGTCGAGCAGCAGGCGCCGGCCAGGATCTCCGCGGTCTCCCGTGCCACGGAGGTCGGGGCGCCGGACCCGCCGTACGCCACCGGGGCGTTCACCCCGAGCAGCCCCGACCTCTTGATCGCCTCGATATGGCTCGCGGGCACCCCGTCCTGATCGACACGCTCTGCCTGCGGGGCCAGCACCTCGGCGGCGAGTCTGCGCGCCTGGACGACGAGGGGGTGCGGTGACGTGGTCATGTACTGATTCTCCCCGCCCCCGCACGCAAAGATCACCCATTCTTCGACCGGAAGATCACACCCGCCCCCTCTTGCGCGCCACCCGCTCCCCCTCACGCAACACCCGCCCCGCGCCGCCCCACCGTTCCCGCGTGCTTGGACCTCCTGTGTGTGTGACCTGTGTCACGTCGGCCTTCTGTCAGGTTGTCGGCCGGGAGCGGTCAGCCGGCTGCGCTTCCATGTGATCACCGGGGCCGCGCGGCCCCGGACGCTCTCCGAGCGACGGTTCCCCCCACCCCTCCAGGGCCACTCGGCCCGGCTAAGGAGACAGACCATGAAAGACCGGGCCACGGCCGAGGAACTCCTCGTCACCTCGGACCTGGAGACGAGGTCCTCGACGGTCGCGTGGAAGCACGTCCACGCCGAGTACGTCGACGTCGTCGAGGACATCCTCGCCACCCTCGCGCCCAGCGGACCGTACGCCTACACCGTCGTCCCCGTCCTCGAAGAGGGCAAGCAGATCCCGACGCAGCGCATCGTCGCCACCTACGAGGACATCGAGGGCAGCTACCGCGCCATGCACCGGTACGCCGCCGTGGTGGGCATCCGGCCCGTGGCGGAGATCAACACCTCCTGGTACACGTTCGTGAGCGGCTCGGGCCGGGGGCGCGACAAGAACACCGGCGCCGAGAGCGAGCGGCCCATCATCGTGCTGTTCCCGACGATGGGCTCCGAAGGCATCACCGGCGAGCTCTTCTGGGGCCGGACCCAGCACGACCCCCTGCCGGGCAACCCCGCCGACGGGGCGCTGGCCGGCCGGTTCGCGGTGGCCGGGGTGCACGACGAACTGCTCGACGCCTACCGCAAGGCCGACATCGACGCGATCGTCGCCAGGGCGCACCCCGAGATCCAGACCGGCGTACGGGACTATGTCGCGGGCGCCGGCACCCTCACCCAACTGCACACCGCGGACGAACTGAAGGCCCACCTGAGGGAGTTCTACGCCCACTGCGCCGTGCGTGCCATCGAGGTCGTCAAGCAGCACTTCGACGACTGGTTCTTCTTCCATGAGCTGCGCTGGACCGTCGAGGTCCGCAAGGGGGCCGACGCCGGTCGCGTCCTGCGGTACCACACCGCCGAGTACGCGGAGGTCTCGGGCGAAGGTCTGCTCGTCTCCCACATCGGCCATGGGACGGACCGGATCAGCGTCACTCTCTGATGTTGATTGACTTAGGCAAACATCTGTTACGGTGGGTCGTATGTCCCTACCGCGTCCCACCGCAGCGGCCGTCTCGACGGACGTGACCGAGATCGAGCGGCTCCTGACCCGTATCGCCTACCTCGCCGGTGGCGCCCGTCAGCACGAGCGAAGGATGGCCGAGGCCGGACTGTCGCTGGACCGCGCCTCCATGTGGATTCTGCGGAACCTCGCCGAGGGTGAGCCGACGCGCCCGGGGATGCTGGCGGTGCGGCTCTCCGTCGAGGCCTCCCATGTCACCCGTCAACTGCGGCAGTTGGAGAACGCCGGCCATGTGATCCGCGTGCCGGACCCGGACGACCGCAGGGCGCAGCTCGTCCAGGTCACCGAGGCCGGGCTGGCGGCCTCCGAGCGCATCAGGGAGGCGAGCCGGCGTGGCATCGGGACGGTGCTGTCCGGCTGGTCGCACGACGATCTGCGGCAACTCGCCGATCTCTTCGGCCGGTTGGCCGACGACTTCATCGAACACGCCGAGGACTCCGTGGACCCCCGTGAGGAACCGCCGACCGCGTCACGCCCCACCGGCTGACGACCACCCCGGGCCCGGCCCGTCCCCGGCCGTGCGTCGCCCCGCCCGTAAGAGCCTGTGTCATATCTCCGGTCGGATCAGCGCGCGGCGTCATGGGGTCCCCCCCCGCGAGGTTGTTCGAGCGTGGGGGAGCGTGCGATCGCAAGGCGCCGGAGCGCCCTCGATGGGGGTGCCCCCGCGCAAGTTCGTTCGAGCGTGGAGGAGGAGCTACTAGGGCGTTTCGGCAACGCGGCATGGGGGTCCCCCCGCGCGAGCGAAGCCGAGCGTGGGGGAGTGCGTGCCAGGCGTCGCACGCCCGGCCGGGGATATGACGCAGGCTCTCAGCCCCAGTCGAACGGCCCGTCATGCGCAGTCCGCTCACGGACACGCCGTCGCCCCCGCGCGGCGACGGCCACCATGTCCTGCTCGTCGTCGACGACCCCGCCATCGCCGAACTCCTCACCACCACCATGGAATCGGCGGGCTGCCGCACCTCGGTGGCGGTCAGCGGCGCCGAGGGGATGGCGTGGCTCGCCCACCACCGCTACGACCTCGTCGTCTGGGACAACACGCTGCCCGACCAGGAGCGTTTCCTCCAGGGGCGGCGCGGCGCACCCGCGGACCGTCCCCCGGTGCTCTTTCTGGCCGCCGACGACACCCTCCACCGCCTCGTCCCCGAACTCCGGCTCGGACAGACGGACTACATCCTCAAGCCGATCAGGATCGCCGAACTCCTCGACCGCGCCCTGCGGTTGCTGAGCGAACGAGGGGGACCCGAACGGCGCCACGCCATGCCGTGCTGCGGCGACCTGGTCCTGGACGACATCGCCTGCCGGGCGCGGCGCGGCACCAGACCGCTGCACCTCACGCCCGCCGAATACCGGCTGCTGCGCCATCTGGTGGCCAACGCGGGCCGTGTGCTGTCGAAGGAACAGATCGGCCGGCATGTCTGGGGCGCCGCTCGCCCTCCTGGCGCGATCGAGAAACTAGTCGCCCGGCTCCGGCGCAAGGTCGACCAGGAGGACCCCGCCCTGATCCACACCCGCCGAGGCTTCGGCTACCGGTTCGGCTGCCCCCATGTCCGGCCTGAGCAGGGTGAACGGGGCGACTCGCGCCCATGATCGGCCCATTGACTGGTCTACACCCTTGACTGGTACAGACCAACGCGGTTGAGTGTGGCACCACACCCCCCACCACGGCCGCCCCCACGCCGTGGCCGGCCCCGCCGGCCCGTGCGCGCGAGGCTCCGCCGCAGTCATGTCCTCACGGGCCTTGCCCGGGTGCCATGTCCCACGGGCCTCGCCGGGTGCGGCCGTGTTCCACGAAGGAGTTGATCCCGTGTCGAGACGCCGTGTGCCCGCCTTACTGACCGCACTCCTCATCGGAACCGCCGCCCCCGTGCTGCTGCCCGCCCAGAGCGCGTCCGCCGCGCCCTGTTCGAGCTATCCCGGCTGGGTGGCCGGCCGTGCCTACGTCACCGGCGACATCGTCCGCTACACCGACGGCAGGGCGTACATCGCCGAGCACGACAACCCGGGGTACGACCCCACCATCAGCACCTGGTACTGGGAGCCGTACGCCTGCGAGAGCGGGCCGGACACGCCGTCCGGGTTCGTGGTGAGCGAGGCGCAGTTCAACCAGATGTTCCCGGGCCGGAACTCGTTCTACACCTACGGCGGGCTCCGCGCGGCCATGAGCGCCTACCCCGCCTTCGCCACCACCGGCAGTGACACCGTCCGCAGGCAGGAGGCGGCGGCCTTCCTCGCCAATGTCAGCCACGAGACCGGCGGGCTGGTCCACATCGTCGAGCAGAACACCGCCAACTACCCGACCTACTGCGACTGGAGCCGCCCCTACGGCTGCCCGGCCGGACAGGCCGCCTACTACGGCCGCGGCCCCATCCAGCTCAGCTGGAACTTCAACTACAAGGCGGCCGGCGACGCCCTCGGCCTCGACCTCCTCGGCAACCCCTGGCTGGTGCAGAACGACGCGGCCGTGGCCTGGAAGACCGCCCTGTGGTACTGGAACACCCAGACCGGCCCCGGCACCATGACCGGCCACAACGCGATGGTCAACAGCGCCGGCTTCGGCCACACCGTCCGCAGCATCAACGGCTCACTGGAGTGCGACGGCAAGAACCCGGCGCAGGTGCGGAGCCGGGTCGACAACTACCAGCGGTTCACCCAGATCCTCGGGGTGCCGACGGGCGGCAATCTGTACTGCTGAACCAGGTCGGCCCCGGCAGATCTGTATGTCATGGGCATGACCTAGACGTGAGGCGGCGGGCGCGGGGCGTGCGAGACTGCTCCGGTGACCTCGAAGACGATCACCGCGTCCGCCGCCGGGAGTTGGAGACTCGGCGAGCTGTCCGTGCGTCGACTCGGCTTCGGGGCGATGCGGCTGACCGGCAGCGCCGCCTTCCATCTCGGCACCCCGAGCATCCGGGAGCGGTCGATCGCCGTGCTCAGACGCGCGGTCGAGCTGGGCGTGAACCACATCGACACCGCCGCCTTCTACTTCTCCTCGCTGCGCTCCGCCAACGAACTGATCAACACCGCGCTGGGCGGCCCGTACCCGGACGACCTCGTCATCGTCACCAAGGTCGGGCCGCACCGCGAGTACTCGGGGGAGTGGGGCACCGCCGCCCGCCCCGACCAACTGCGCGGCCAGGTCGAGGAGAACCTCCGCCAGCTGGGCCGCGACCACCTCGACGTCGTCAACCTGCGCCGCATGCGACAGGACTCCATCGCCGAACACTTCGGCGCCCTCGCCGAACTGAGACAGGCCGGGCTCGTCCGCCACCTCGGCATCTCCGCCGTCGAACCCCGTCACCTCGCCGAGGCCCAGGCCA
Organism: Streptomyces sp. NPDC002643; assembly: GCF_053592555.1. Classification (NCBI taxonomy): domain Bacteria; kingdom Bacillati; phylum Actinomycetota; class Actinomycetes; order Kitasatosporales; family Streptomycetaceae; genus Streptomyces; species Streptomyces sp. NPDC002643. The sequence goes on along the minus strand of NZ_JBSFVY010000013.1, from coordinate 181,487 downwards.
TCGCCCCCGTCGTCTGCGTCCAGAACCGGTACGCCCTGGACCGACCGGACCCCGACGCCGACGCCATGCTGCGCCTCTGTGCCGAACAGGGCATCGCCTTCGTGCCGTTCTACGCCATCGCCGGCGACGCCGGGCCGGAGGGGGCGAGCACGGCGCACGACGACGAACCGCTCACGGTGGCCCGCGCCCACGACGCCACCCCGGCCCAGATCAGACTCGCCTGGACCCTCCACCAGGGCCCCCATGTCCTCGCCATCCCCGGCACCGGCAACCCCGACCACCTCGAAGAGAACATCGCCGCGGGCGCCCTCCGGCTCACCCCGGACGAGGTGGCCCGGCTGGACGCGACGAGGCGAGGGCGACCCTCGGGAGGCCCGGCAGAGCCGTAAGGGCAAAGCGGCACCAACGGGTTCATATAGGCTGCCTGTTCTGTTCCTGCTGTTCGTCACCACCCCGGGAGAGCCCCCGTGAGCGTAGCCACCGCCCACTCCGCATCGGCCGTACCCCCCGCCGACGAGACGCCCGCCGCACCGGAGGCCACCGGGGGAGTGCCGGCGCGGGACGAGGGCTTCTGGGTCGAGCCGGGCGCCGCCGACACCGAGGCCCCGTCGAACGCCTCCGGGGACGGAACGACCGTCCAGGCCGGGCCTGAGGTCCCCGCCCAGGCGTCGGGCGAGCCGTCCGGTGCCCCCACCGAAGAGGGCGAGCCCGTGGACGAGCAGGTCGTTCGTGACGCCCAGGAGTTCGGGGTCTACGCGCGCACCGGCGGCTGGGCGTTCGCGCTCAAGGTCGCGCGGAGCGTGCGGCCCGGCGGGGAGCTGCCCGGGGAGACGGTGAAGGTGTCCGCGAAGCGGTTCGCGGAACTCGCCGGGTGCTCCCCGGAGCGGGTGATGCGCTACTACAAGGCGTGGGACAAGGCGGCCGACGACGGCATGGTCCCGCACTTCGAGGCGCTCGCCCCCGGCCAGGAGGTCGACCTGCCGGACTCCGACGTCTGGCTGACCTACTACAGCTCCCGCAACAGCGCGACCTCCGACCGGGGCACCGCGATCACCGCCGCCGCCGAGGCCGAGGGCATCCGCCCGACCAAGGCCCTGGAGGTCGCCGAGAACCCCACCGCGCTGCGCGCCGCGATCCTCGCCGACCCCTCCACCGCCCAGGCCGCCCGCACCGCCCTCCTCGACCGGCTGAAGGAGGACACCTCCCTCCAGACGGAACTGGCCCGCGACATCGCCCGCACCGAGGAGCTGAAGAAGGCCGTCGCGAGCGAGACCCAGGCCGCCAGCCGGATCGGCTACGTCCGCCAGATCGTGGAGAACGGCCAGGTCAAGACCCCCGCGGGCCAGGTGATCGACGCCCCCGCCGAGCTGCGCGCCGAGGCCGAGCGCCACCTCTCCCTCATCGACGAACTCGACGAGAACGAGGACACCGGCGAGTGGGCGACGGAGGCGTACGACACCGTCAAGGAACTCGTCGTCCAGACCGTCGAGTCCAACCCCGAACTGCGCGTCCAGGAACGCCGCACGAAGTTCTACAACAGCCTCCAGAAGGCCACCAAGGTCTTCGAGGAGCTGACCCTCGACGACGCCGTCGACCTCGACGCCATCTACGAGGACGACATGCTCCAGCGTCTGCAGGAACTCCAGGAAGCCATCAACACCTGCATCACCGCCCTGCGCAAGGCATCGCCGGGCGCCTGATCCGGGGCACCACGACGGCATGACTTCTTGAGAGCCTGTGTCATATCCCCGGCCGGGCGCGCGACGCCTGGCACGCACTCCCCCACTGCCTCAAGGGCGTGGGGGGACCCCCAGCGGCGTTGCCGAAACGCCTAGTAGCTCCTCCCTCACGCTCGAACAACCTCGCGCGGGGGACCCCCATGACGCCCCGCGCTGATCCGACCGGGGATATGACACAGGCTCTGAGGCCCCCTGCCCGGCAGGGGGCCTCTCGCGTCCCGGTCCGCATCGCACGCCGGCAAGGTCCAGGAGATCCCAGTTGCCGAGCGATCGGTGTTACGTATAACCTCCCGGGAACCCCGCGTCACCCCGAAAGGTCCCGATGAGACGCATAGCCCTGGTCACCCTCGTGGTCGCCGACTACGACGAGGCGATCCGCTTCTACACCGAGGCGCTCGGCTTCCGGCTCGTCGAGGACACGGCCCGGCCCGACGGCAGCCGCTGGGTCGTCGTCGAGCCGGGCGGCGACGGACAGGGTGTCGGGCTGCTGCTCGCCAGGGCCAAGGGAGAGACACAGCGTGACCGGGTCGGCGACCAGACCGGCGGACGCGTGGGCTTCTTCCTGCACACCGACGACTTCGCCCGCGACCACGCCCGGATGCTGGCGGCGGGCGTGACCTTCCTGGAAGAGCCGCGCCATGAGCCGTACGGCTCGGTCGCCGTCTTCGAGGACCTGTACGGAAACCGCTGGGACCTCCTCCAGCCCGCCGACTGACGCCTGCCTCTCGCTCCCCGCTGCCCCCTCTCCTGCCCGATCGCCCCGCCCAAGAAAGACCCGCCATGACTGCTACGCGCGTAGAGACCGCCGCACTCGACACCGACACCCTCCGCCGCCTCCCCAAGGTCGTGCTGCACGACCACCTCGACGGCGGTCTGCGCCCCGCGACCCTCGTCGAACTCGCCGCGGAGGTCGGCCACACCCTGCCCGAGACCGACCCGCAGGGTCTGGCCGCCTGGTTCTACGAGGCCGCGAACTCCGGTGACCTGGTGCGGTACATAGCCACCTTCGAGCACACCCTCGCCGTGATGCAGACCCGTGAGGGCCTGCTGCGCACCGCCGAGGAGTACGTCCTCGACCTGGCCGCCGACGGCGTCGTCTACGGCGAGGTCCGCTACGCCCCCGAGCTGAACACCAACGGCGGGCTGACCCTGCCGGAGGTCGTCGAGACCGTGCAGGAGGGGCTGGCCGCCGGTATGGCCAAGGCGGCGGCCCAGGGGACTCCGGTGCGGGTCGGCACGCTGCTGTGCGGGATGCGGATGTTCGACCGGGTCCGCGAGGCCGCCGATCTGGCCGTGGCGTTCCGGGACGCGGGTGTCGTCGGCTTCGACATCGCGGGCGCCGAGGACGGCTTCCCGCCCGCCGACCACCTGGCCGCCTTCGAGCATCTGCGCCGCGAGAACGTGCCCTTCACCATCCACGCCGGTGAGGCCCACGGACTGCCCAGCATCCACCAGGCGCTCCAGGTCTGCGGCGCCCAGCGCATCGGCCACGGGGTCCGGATCACCGAGGACATCGTGGACGGCAAGCTCGGCCGCCTCGCCTCCTGGGTGCGCGACCGCCGAATCGCCCTGGAGATGTGCCCCACCTCCAACCTCCAGACCGGCGCGGCCGGCTCGATCGCCGAGCACCCCATCACGGCCCTGAAGGACCTCGGCTTCCGCGTCACCCTCAACACCGACAACCGGCTGGTGTCCGGCACGACGATGACCCGCGAGATGTCCCTGCTGGTCGAGGAGGCCGGCTGGACCCTCGGCGATCTGCGCACGGTCACTGTCAACGCCCTCAAGAGCGCCTTCCTGCCGTACGACGAGCGGGGCGCCCTCATCCGGGACGTCGTCCTGCCGGGCTACGGGTCCGCGGCCTCGTCGTCCTCGTCACCGTCGTCCGCGTCGCGCTGAACCAGTCCCCGGACGTACGCCGCCTGGCCGACGTGCTGGAGGTCGTCGGCCACGACGCTGATCAGACGGACACCCAGGGTGACGGGCGGGTCCCAGCGCTCGTCCACGACACGGTCGAGGTCCTCGGGCGTGAGCCCGCCCAGATGGTCGAGGGTCCGCTCGTGCACGGCGTCGTAGTAGCCGAGCAGCAGGTCGCCCGAGTCCACCCGGACCCGGGCGACCTGGCGTGCGCTGTGCCCGTAGCCGGTGTCCCGCTCGCCCAGTCCCAGGCCGAAACGCTTCTCCCAGCCGTCGGCCAGCCAGACCTGCTCGCGCCCCGCGACATCGGCGACATGGTCGTCCTGGATTCGGGTGAGATGCCAGACCAGCCAGGCGACGGAGTTGGAGTCGGGGGAGGGCCGGGCGGCGAGCTCCTCGGAGGACAGCCCGCCCACGGCCGCGTGGACCTCGTCCCTGACCCGTCCGTACGCGTCGATGAGAACGTCCTTCACATCCATACGTTCACCATCGAGCACGGGGGCCGCGCCCGCACCGTACGCGTCAGCTGTTTCGCGTCACCGGCCGATGGCCGCACCGCCCGGCCGCGCGGATGCCGAAGGGTCAGTCGGCCCGTGAGTCGAGTTGGGTCATCAGGGCTCGGGCCGCCGGGCTGGTGGCCTCGGGCGGCGGTAGCAGGGCGACCGTCTCGTACACGGTCTCGCCCGTGCCCTCGACTGGCAGGGCCTTCAGCGAGGCCCGCTTGTGGCGGAAGTGGCGGGGGACGACGGCGATGCCGAGGTTCTCGTCGACGAGTTCGAGGAGGTTGTGGACGTCGTTGACCTCCATGGCGACGGTCCGGCGGACTCCCGCGGCGGCGAAGACGGCGTCCGTGGTGCGGCGCGTGCCCCAGTCGGGGTGGAAGTCCACGAAGACCTCCCCGCCCAGGTCGTCCGGCGTCACGGCGACGGTCTCGGAGACGGTGAGCCGGTGGCTGGGGTGACAGAGCACCGTCATCGGCTCGGCGGTCAGCGGTACGACGCGCAGCTGGTCGGTGTCCTCCTGGCTGCTGCGCACGGCGAACGCCAGGTCCAGGCGCCCGGACGCGACCTCCTCCGCGAGCGCGGCCGAGCCCGCCTGGCGCAGGCAGATCTCCACATCGGGGTGCGTCCGCCGGAAACCGGCGAGCAGCCCCGCCACATGCACCCCCTTGACGCACTGCTCGGAACCGACCGCGAGCATGCCCCGCAGCACGCCCTGGACCGCCGCCACCGCCTCATGGGCCGACCGCACCTGCGCCAGAATCCGCTCCGCCTCGGCCAGCAGCGCCCGCCCGGCCGGGGTGAGCGTCACCCGCCGGGTCGTCCGCACGAACAACGGCGTCTGCAACTCCCGCTCCAGCGACCGGATCGAGGCCGACAGACCCGACTGCGAGACCAGCAGTCGCTCCGCCGCCCGGGTGAAGTGCTGGTCCTCGGCGACCGCGACGAAGTGCTGGAGATGGCGCAGTTCCATGACTGAGAAGCGTAGACGCTGAATCCCATCGGATTCTTCTGTTGGACCAATGCCCCCAGGTCGCGAAAGAGTGGGAACCGCTTCCCACTGTGCCAACCCCGACTGGAGTCGCGTTGTACACCGCACACCCCGACCGTTACGCGGACCTGCCCTATCGGCGCACCGGACGCAGCGGGCTGAAGCTGCCGGCGCTGTCCCTCGGCCTGTGGCACAACTTCGGCCCCGACCGGCCCGTCGAGACCCAGCGCGCGATCCTGCGCCGCGCCTTCGATCTCGGCGTCAACCACTTCGACCTCGCCAACAACTACGGCCCGCCGCCCGGCTCCGCCGAGTCCGCGCTCGGCGAGGCCCTCAAGGCCGACTTCGCCGCGTACCGCGACGAACTGGTCATCTCCACCAAGGCGGGCTATCTGATGTGGCCCGGCCCGTACGGCGAGTGGGGCTCCCGCAAGTATCTGCTCTCCTCTCTCGACCAGAGCCTCGCCCGGATGGGCCTCGACTACGTCGACATCTTCTACTCGCACCGCCCCGACCCGGACACTCCGCTGGAGGAGACGATGGGCGCCCTGCACTCGGCGGTGCAGCAGGGCAAGGCGCTCTACGTCGGAGTCTCCAACTACTCGGCGGAGCAGACCCGTGAGGCCGCCCGCATCCTGGGCGAGCTGGGCACCCCGCTCCTCATCCACCAGCCCCGCTACTCCATGCTCGACCGGCGTCCCGAGACCGAGGGCCTGCTCGACGCCCTCGACGAACTCCAGGTCGGCTCCATCGTCTTCTCCCCGCTGGAGCAGGGCCTGCTGACCGGCCGTTACCTCGACGGCATCCCGGAGGGCTCCCGCGCCGCGAGCGACAGCCCCTTCCTGAACTCCGACGCCGTCACCGAGGACCTGGTCGGCCGGCTCCGCGCCCTGGACGAGGTCGCGGGGTCCCGTGGCCAGACCCTCGCCCAGCTGGCCCTGGCCTGGGTGCTGCGCGGCGGCCGGGTCACCTCCGCCCTCATCGGCGCCAGCAGCGCCCGCCAGGTCGAGGACTGCGCCGGAGCCATGGACAACCTCGACTTCGAGGCGGACGAACTGGCCCGCATCGACGCGATCATCGAGGGCAAGGGCTGACACGTCTTTCGGGTACGACCGCCGGGAGCGGCGAGGCTCCTCATGATCGTGGGTGCCGTCGCTGAACATTCCGGCGACGGCATCCGTATGAGACGGCGAGCCGGGGGTAGGCGGCCCCCGGCGAAGCCCCCGGTCGGAGGGGTGTGCGTAGCGTTTCAGCCAATCGCCGTCACGCATATGCCAGGAGACTGGCCGAATTCACGTGGTGACAGAGTGTCAGGAGTGTCGATACTCGACTGACAGGGCGATTGAGTCGTGAACCAAGGGCGTCCCTACCTGCGTTCACGTCGTCACTTTGTGTGACATTCCATCGGCTCGTGTGTACGACCAGCACATCCGCGAGACGAGAGTGAGTCCGTTCGGCGGGCGGTCCGGACGGCGTTCGACGCTGCGAACGGGGGAGTGAAGCGTGCACGACGAATTCCTGTGCCATGTCACCGCGTACGGCGTGTGCGGTGGCCGGCGCGTCGGCGTGCCGCTGGGTACCTACAGAGCCCCCACCCTCGCGCTGGCGCTGTGGTGGATGCGCGACCGCGCGTTATGGATCGCCGAGCGCCTCGACCCACGGCCGGAGAACCCCAACTATCCGCCGAACGCGGTCGTTCCGGTCGCCGACACCGTGCCCGACGTGCCCGCCCTGCTGCGCGCCTGGTCCGCCGACAGCGGCCAACAGGAGCTGGTCGCCGAGGAGTTGGCCGCCGGCAACCTGGTCCGGATCGCCACCAACGACGACACCACCGAGTACGAACTGCTCGCCGAGTCCGTCGACGCCGTACGTATGCAGCGCATCGCCCAGCGGATCGCGGCCCCCGCCGCCTGACCGGGCCCCCGCTGCCTGGCCGCGGAGACCGTACGCCGGCCCCTGGGGCGCACAACGGGGCACATCGGTAGAATTCTCGGCATGGCGGAGCGGTCGATCGCGTCGACTGCGCCCGAACTCGTGCTGGAAACCGAGTCGGGCTCCACCGTGATGAGCCCCGGCCACGCCTACCACGTGGGACGCGATCCGCTCAGCGACGTCGTCCTCGACGACGACCGGGTCTCCTGGCACCACGCGGTCCTCAGGGCCGGTGCCGACCGCTGGACGATCGAGGACGAGAACAGCACCAACGGCACCTTCGCCGACGGCCACCGCGTCAAGGAATGGGACGTGGGCCCCGGCACCGAGATTCGCTTCGGCAGCCTCTCCGACGGCCCCCGCGCCGTCCTCACCGGTCTGGCCGCCGAGCGCCCCTCCGGCGTCCTCCACCCCGCCTCCACCGGCACCTACCGGCAGCCGACCAGCGTCCGCCCGCTGCCCGAGCGGACCGTGCGCATCGGCCGCGCCGCCGACAACGACCTGGTCATCGACGACCTCGTCGTCTCCCGCCGGCACGCCGAGCTGAGGGCCCGCCCGGACGGCACCTACGAGATCGTCGACCTCGGCAGCCACAACGGCACCTTCCTCAACGGCGCCCCCGTCGACCGCGCCCCGGTGGCTCCCGGTGACATCGTCGGCATCGGTCACTCCGCGTTCTGTCTGGTCGGCGACGAGCTCCAGGAGTACGTCGACACCGGCGAGATCTCGCTCGATGTGCAGGACCTGACCGTCGCCGTCGACCATGGGCGAAAGATTCTGCTCGACAAGGTGGCCTTTCCGGTCGGCGAGAAATGCCTCCTCGCCGTCGTCGGCCCGAGCGGCTCGGGAAAGTCGACCCTCCTGAACGCCCTCACCGGCCAGCGCCCCGCCGACAGCGGCACCGTCCTCTACGACGGCCGCGACCTCTACCACGACTACGCCGAGCTGCGTCAGCGCATCGGCCTGGTCCCGCAGGACGACATCCTGCACACCCAGCTCACCGTCCGCAGAGCCCTGGTCTACGCCGCCGAACTGCGCTTTCCCCAGGACACCGCGAAAGCCGAGCGACAGGCCAGGGTCGACGAGGTGATCCGCGAACTGGGCCTGGAACAACGGGCCGACCAGCCCATCCACAGCCTCTCCGGCGGCCAGCGCAAACGCGTCAGCGTGGCCCTGGAGCTGCTGACCAAGCCCTCCCTGCTCTTCCTCGACGAACCGACCTCCGGCCTCGACCCCGGTATGGACCGTTCGGTGATGCACATGCTGCGCGGCCTCGCCGACGACGGCCGCACCGTCATCGTCGTCACCCACAGCGTCCTCAGCCTCGACGTCTGCGACCGCCTCCTCGTCCTGGCGCCCGGCGGCAAGGTCGCCTACTACGGGCAGCCCGACGACACCCTCGCCTTCTTCGGCTTCGAGCACTGGCCCGAGGCCTTCGAGGCCTTCGAACGGGACCGGGAGCGGGACTGGGCGGGGGAGTACCGCGACTCGCCGTTCCACCGGCATTACGTCGCCGCCGCCATGAGCCGGCCGTATCTGCCCGGACCGGAACCGGTCGCCGTGGCGCCGCCGCCCAAGCCGCAGAGCTGGGGCGCCCAACTCGGCACCCTCGTCCGCCGTTACACGGCCGCCCTCGGCGCCGACCGGACCTTCCTCGCCATCATGATCGCCCTGCCGTTCGTGATGGGAGCGATGACGAGGGCCCTCGCGGGCGGTGAACTGGACCGTGAGACCGCCATGAACGCCCTGCTCATCCTGTGCGTCGGCGGCGTCCTGACCGGCGCCGCCAACGCCGTGCGCGAACTCGTCAAGGAACGCGTCATCCACCGGCGCGAACGCGCCGTCGGACTGTCCAGATCCGCGTATCTGATGTCCAAGGTCGTCGTCCTCGGCACGATCACCGTCCTCCAGGCCGTCGTCCTCACCCTGGTCGCCCTCCTCGGCGTCGACCTCAACGCCCCCGGCGGCCAAGGCGTGTTGCTGCCGCCACTCGTCGAGATCACGCTCGCCGTGGCGCTGCTCGCCTTCACCGCGATGATGCTCGGCCTGGTCGTCTCCGCGCTCGTCCGCAAGGAGGAGGTGACCATGCCGCTGCTGGTCCTCCTCGCGATCGTCCAGGTCGTGTTCTGCGGGGCGCTGCTGGATGTGACGGGCACGGCCGTCCTCGAACAACTGGCGTGGCTGGTGCCGTCGCGCTGGGCGTTCGCGGCGATGGCAGGGACCATCGACCTGGAGCGGATCGTCCCCGACAAGTCGGACCCCCTGTTCGCGCACTCGGCGGGCGTCTGGCTGCTGGGCATGGGGATGCTGATCGTCCTGGCGCTGCTCTGCGGCCTGCTCGTCGCCCGGCTGCTGCGCCGCCACGAACCCGCGGTGATGCGGAAGTAGCCACCATGACGACATCCGGCTTCGTCCCCACCCATGTGGTCCCGCCCGGTGGGATGCCCGCCTGGGAGACCCCGGACCCGTCCCGCCCCACCGTTCCCCTCGACGCCCTGCTGCCCGTCCGGCTCCTCGACCGGCGCGGCGACTGGGGCCAGATCCTGTGCTCCAACGGCTGGTCCGCGTGGGTCGACGGCCGCCTCCTCGTCGCCGTACCCCAGGACCCGCCCGCCGCCGGCGCCGCCCCCGCCCGCACCGCCGACCCGCGCCCGCTCCTGGCCCGTGCCGAGGAGACCCTCACCCGCTACCGCACCGAGACCGAGGCCCTCGCCGCCGGACGCCTCGACGGGGAGTCCTTCCGGGACCGTACGAAGGGGCTGCGCGTCGGGGTCGTCGTGGACGGCGAGTCGCTGTGGCTGTTCGACGCCGCCCATGAGCGGTGGGTCTACTGCGACGGGGCCGGCCTGAGCACCTTCGCCGTGTCGCGGCCCCCGCACGAGTACGGCCCCGCCGACCACGAACCCACGCGGCGGATACCGCCGGTGACCCCCGATGAGTGAGCCCGGACCGTTCCAGGGGCGGCCGTCCGAGCTGATCGGGCGGCGCGTCGCCGGCTACCGGATCGAGCGGGAGATCGGCAGGGGCGGCATGGCCGTCGTCTACCAGGCCAGGGATCTACGACTGGAACGTACGGTCGCGCTGAAGCTGCTCGCGCCCGAACTGGCCCGGAACGACACCTTCCGGCGCCGCTTCACCCATGAGTCACGGGTGGCCGCCGCCATCGACCACCCGCACATCGTCCCGGTCTTCGAGGCGGGCGAGACCGACGGACTGCTCTACATCGCCATGCGGTACGTCGCCGGCCGGGATCTACGCCATCTCCTGGACCGGGAGGGCCCGTTGCCGTTCGCCACGGCCACCCGGATCGCCACCCAGGTCGCCTCCGCGCTGGACGCCGCGCACGACCACGGGCTGGTGCACCGGGACGTCAAGCCCGGGAACATCCTGGTCGCGCGGGGCACGGACAGCGATCACCCCGAGCATGTGTATCTGACCGACTTCGGGCTGACGAAGAAGTCGCTGTCGTTGACGGGGTTCACCAGCGTCGGTCAGTTCGTGGGGACACTCGACTATGTGGCGCCGGAGCAGATCTCGGGCAAGCCCGTCGACGGCCGCTGCGACGTGTACAGCCTCGCCTGTGTCGTCCACGAGACCCTGGCCGGGCGCCCGCCCTTCCGCCGGGACGACGACATGGCCCTGCTGTGGGCCCACCAGTACGACCAGCCGCCACCGGTCACGGAGGGGCGCCCCGATCTTCCGGAGGCGGTGGACGGGGTGCTGGCGACCGCGTTGGCCAAGTCGCCCGACGAACGGTACGACTCCTGTCTCTCCTTCGTGGCGGCGCTCAGGCTCGCCGCCACGGCCCCCACCTCGGGTACGGCGCATGTCGCGAGATCGGAGCACACGCCGACCAGGGCGGTGCCGCCGGCTCAGGGGGCGCCCGAACCGCTGCCCCAGCCGCCGCCGGAACCGCCCGCCTGGGCCCGGCCGATCTTCACCGGGCCGTTGTCACCGCCGTAGCCCGCCTCACCGGGCTCGGTTCTCCGTACGGCCTTCGTCGAGACGCTCGATCCGGGCCACGTTCTCCCGGTCGCCGGCTTCCTCGCTGGCCTCGGCGGTGAACCAGGCGTCGAGGATCTCCTTGAGGAGCGGCTCGGAGGTCAGACGCAGACCGATGGCGAGGACATTGGCGTCGTTCCAGCGACGGGCGCCGTCCGCCGTGTACGCGTCGGTGCACAGGGCGGCCCGTACCCCCGGCACCTTGTTCGCGGCGATCGACGCGCCGGTGCCCGTCCAGCAGCACACCACCGCCTGGTCCGCCGCACCCGAGATCACATCCCGGGCCGCCGCCTCCGAGCAGACCGCCCACTGGGGGTCGTCCCCGGGCCGCAGCGCCCCGTGCGTCAGTACGTCGTGGCCGCGCTCGCGCAACTCGGCGACGAGGAAGCGCGCCACGGGTTCGTCCATGTCGGAGGAGACGGAGATCCGCATGTCTCGGAGAGTACCCGTCCGCCGTCCCCGCTACGGGCGCGGCCAGGGCTTTCCGTGCAGGCGTTCGATGCTGGTGTTGAAGCGCTGGAGGTAGTCGGCGAAGGCGGTGATGTCCTCGTCGGACCAGTCGGCCAGGACCATGGAGAGGGAGCCGACGTTCCCCTCGCGCTCCTCGTCGAGACGCCTCTCACCCTCTTCGGTGATCCGGAACTTACGGGCCACCCCGCCGTCCGGGTCGAGGATGTGCTCCACGAGTCCGGCCCTCAGCGCGGCGGCGGTCTGGCGGCGCAGGGTGGAGGCGTCCAGACCGAAGGCGACGCTCAACTCGCTGATGGACATGGGTCCTTCGACCCGGATACGGCTGAGGAGGATGTACGCGCTGCGCTCCAGCGTGGAGTCCTTGCGGCGCCCCTTGCTCTTGCTCAGATGCTGGTAGCGGCCGAGCAGCATGTTCTCGTACTCGACCCGGCGCGTCGGCTCATTCACGGTTGCCTACCTCCTCGTAGCGGGTAACGCTGAAGCGATCTTTCCATTCCGGCTCTTCCATCCGACCCTCCCTTCCGGCCTTCCCTTCCCAAGGGAAGTGCATCATGCACAGGAGAGGCTGTATACCTGTCGCGTGTATTCTGCACGGCAGGTGCATGACGTAGAGCAGGTGTGTGACGTTCGACGAATGCCCAGTCGCCGGTTCCAGCGCTCGGAGGAATTTCTTGACGGCCAACTCCCCGACGTCCGCCCGCCCGGGCGGCGTCATCATGACGCTGGCCCTCGCCGGCATCGTCGCCGCGATCATGCAGACGCTGGTGACCCCGCTGCTCACCGAGCTGCCCACGATCCTCGGCACCAGCGCGGCGAACGCCTCCTGGGTGGTCACCGTGACCCTGCTGACCGGCGCGGTCTTCGGCCCGATCGGCGGGCGGCTGGGCGACCTCCACGGCAAGCGGCGCATGCTGCTGGTCTGCTGCGTCCCACTGGTGACCGGCTCGGTGGTGTGCGCGCTGTCCTCGACCGTCGTACCGATGATCGTCGGCCGTGGACTGCAGGGCATCGGCATGGGCGTGGTGCCGCTCGGCATAAGTCTGCTGCGGGACGTCATGGCGCCCGAGAAGCTCAGCGGCTCCATCGCCCTGGTCAGCGCCTCCATGGGTATCGGCGCCGGTCTCGGCCTGCCGATCGCGGCCTCCGTCGCCCAGTACGCCAGCTGGCGCGTGCTGTTCTGGGGCGCGGCCGGCCTCGCCGTACTCGTCACCACGATGATCTGGTTCCTCGTCCCCGAGACCCCGGCCGGCGCCAAGGGGCAGCGCTTCGACTTCATTGGCGCGTTCGGCCTCGGCGGCGGAGTGGTGTGCCTGCTGCTCGCCGTGTCCAAGGGCGCGGACTGGGGCTGGGGCTCCGCGACGACGCTCGGCCTGTTCATCGGCGCCGCCGTACTGCTGCTGTTCTGGGGCTTCTGGGAGCTGCGCACCCGCGAGCCGCTGGTCGATCTGCGCACCACCGCCCACCCCCGTGTGCTGCTGACCAACATCGCCTCGATCCTCGTCGGCTTCGGCATGTACGCGAACGCCCTCATCACTCCGCAACTGCTGAGGTTGCCCGAAGCCACCGGTTACGGTCTGGGGCAGTCGATGCTGGCCATGGCCCTGTGGATGGCCCCGGCCGGGCTGATGATGATGGCGCTCTCCCCGCTGGGCGCCAAGCTCACCAACGCCCGCGGCCCCAAGTTCACCCTGGTCACCGGCTCCGCAGTGATCGCCACCGGGTACGGGCTCTCGCTGGTGCTGATGGGCTCCACCTGGGGTCTGCTGATCGTCTCCGTCGTCGTCAGCGCCGGTGTCGGCGTGGCGTACGGGGCGATGCCCGCGCTGATCATGAGCACCGTGCCGCTGTCCGAGACCGCCTCCGCCAACAGCTTCAACACCCTGATGCGGGCGCTCGGCACCTCCACCGCCGCCGCCGTGGTCGGTGTGGTGCTGGCCCAGATGACCACCACCCTGGGAGGCTTCAGCCTGCCTTCCGAGGACGGCTTCCGCGTCGGCCTGGCGATCGGCGGCGGCGCGGCCCTGGCCGCCGCCCTGGTGGCCGTGTTCATCCCCGCCGCGCCCACAGCCGGGGAGGAGGACGGCGCCGAGCAGGAGCCGACCACCGCGGAGGTGTCCACCTCCGCCGCGTGACCGCCGGGACACATGATGCCGTCCTTCTCGGCGCCTTGCGCCGAGAAGCGGGATTTGCCGGGCATCGTCCCCGCCGCGACCGGGCATGGTGTTGGGGGCGGAACGTGCCCGGGGCATGCGGTGCCCGACGACGAGATCGTGCGCGCCGCCGGGCGCCGTCCGCCGAGCCGTCACTTGTGGTCCACGCGTGCCGCACGCGCGTGTTGTGCGAAGGGGGAGCGCCCATGGTGCTGCCGGTCCCGTCGGAGAACGTACTGCCCCAGCCGGTGCTGAGCCCACTGACACCCGCCGCGGTGTTCCTGGTCGTCACCGTCGCACCCGGCGGGGAGGCCGCCGCGCGAGGAGTGCTGGCGGGGCTCGCCGGGCTGGAGCGAGCGGTGGGGTTCTCCAGCCCCGAGGGGGGCCTCGGCTGTGTCGCCGGGATCGGATCGGCCGCCTGGGACCGGCTGTTCGGCGGCCCCAGGCCCGCCGCGCTGCACCCCTTCCCGGAACTCGACGGCCCCCGGCACCGCGCCGTCTCCACACCGGGCGACCTGCTGTTCCACATCCGCGCGACGCGCGTCGACCTGTGCTTCGCGCTGGCCGCCGAGATCATGCGCCAACTGCGCGGCGCCGCAACGCTGGAGGACGAGGTCCAGGCCTTCGCCTACTTCGACTCCCGCAACCTCCTCGGCTTCGTCGACGGCACCGAGAACCCGGTCGGGCGCGTCGCCGCCGAGGCCGTGCTGATCGGCGACGAGGACCCCGGGTTCCGTGGCGGCACCTATGCGCTGGTGCAGAAGTACGTGCACGACGTGGACTCCTGGGACGCCCTGGCCGTCGAGGCCCAGGAGAAGGTCATAGGCCGCACCAAGCTGACCAACCTGGAACTCGACGTCCGGGGCTCCCACGTCGACGTCAACACCCTCCTCGACGCCGACGGCAACGAACGGCGCATACTGCGCGCCGCGATGCCCTTCGGCAGGCCCGGACACGGCGAGTTCGGCACCTACTTCATCGCCTACGCCCGCGACCCCGACGTCCCCGAGACGATGCTCCGCAAGATGTTCATAGGCGAACCCCCGGGCGGGCACGACCCGATCCTCGACTACTCCCGCGCGGTCACCGGAACGAGCTTCTTCGTCCCCTCGGCCGACTTCCTCCGCACCATCCCACACCGCCGCCCACCGGAGTGACACCGGTTTCCGCGCCGGGCTCCTCGCCTCAGTACTCGTCCTCGCCCGCCACGAACGTCCGTACGACCTCGATGTCGGCGATCCGTGACACGTCCACCGCGTGCGGATCGTCGCCGAGGACGACGAGGTCGGCGCGCTTGCCGGGGGTGAGGCTGCCCGCGTCGGTGTCCCAGTGGCAGGCGCGGGCGGCCTCGACGGTGTAGGCGTGCAGGGCCTGTTCGACGGTGACGGCCTCGCCGGGGCCGATGAGACGGCCGGACTCGGAGGCCCGCTCCACCATGAACTGCACCGCCCGCAGCGGGGCGCCGTTCGCCACCGGCCGGTCCGAGCTGCCCGCGACCCGGACGCCGTGGTCGAGGAAACCCCGGCCCCGGTAGAGCCAGTCGGCGCGCTCGGCGCCCATCACCGTGGCGTAGTCGTCGCCGTAGTAGCGCAGAAAGCTCGGCTGGATGACGGCCGTGACACCGAGCGCCGCCATCCTGGGCAGTTGGTCGGGGCGTACGAGGCCCGCGTGCTCGATGCGGTGGCGGGTCTCGGGGCGGGGGCTCAGCTTCTGGGCCTTCTCCAGCGCGTCCAGGGCGACATCGACGGCCCGGTCGCCGATCGCGTGGACGGCGAGCTGCCAACCCGCGAGATGCCCGGCGACGATCATGCTCTCCAACGCCTCCGGGTCGTGCATGAGTTGACCGGAGCCGTCACCGCCGAGATAGGGGCTGGTCAGAGCCGCCGTACGGGCCATCATGCCGCCGTCGGTGAACACCTTGAGCGCGCCGAGGGAGAGGGTGCCCTCGCCGAAGCCGGTGCGCAGACCGAGGTCGATGGCCCGGCTCGTGGTGTCCTCGGCGTCGGTGTCCACCGGGTGGAGCGCGTCGGCCGCCACCATCAGCTGGACCCGCAGCGGCAACCGGCCGGACTCCTGGGCGAGTTGGTAGGCGGCGCCCTCGATGGGGCTGTGGCCGATCAGGCGTCCGCCGACCCCGGCCTCGGCGCACCCGGTGATGCCCTCGGCCCGGCAGCCGCGCGCCGCCCGCTCGATCGCCGCCGCCAGTTCGGTGAGCGAGTGCGGCGGCCGGGTCCGCAGCGCGGCGGCCATGGCACCCTCCGCGAGGAAGCCGTCCGGTCGGGCCGCCTCCGCCGGGAGCCCGGTGAGGATCGCCGAGTTGACCAGGCAGGCGTGCCCCGAGAGATGGCCGAGGTACACCTTGCGGCCGGCGCTCACGGCATCGAGGTCGGCCGCCGTGAGGGGGCGGTCGAGGGTGCGCTGGTCGTAGCCGCCGAAGTCCACCCAGGCGCCGGCCGGTGCCCGCACCACCGCTTCCGCCACCACCTTGAGCACCTCGTCGGCCCGTGTGCTCGGAGCGACGCCGGGCGCCTTCGCCTTCAACCCCGCCCAGGCCAGATGCACATGGGCGTCGATGAAACCGGGGAGCACCGTGGCACCGCCCAGGTCGAGGGTCCGCCGCGCCGGCAGCCCCGCCACGTCCTCGTCAAGCCCGACGACGCGCCCCCGCCAGATGCCGAGTTCGCGGGCGGTGGGGCGGGCCGAATCCATGGTGAGGACACGGGCGTTGGTGATCCTGGTGCAGAGCACGGACGGGTTCCTTCCGGTCGGAGCCTTGCCTGAGGCGGAGAGGGGATGGGGGGCGGTTCTGGAGCGTTCTCCGTGATGGATCAGCCGTGCGTCGCGTCGGTGATGCGCCCGATGAATTCCAAGTGCCCGTCGGGCCGTCGGCGGACCAGGTCGCCGGTGCGGTGGAGGCGTCCACCGGGCGCCCCGAACGGATCGGCGACGAACCGCGCGGCGGTCAGCGCCGCCCGCCCGAGACAGCCGCGCGGCAGACACTCCCCGCCCAGGTACAGCTCCCCGGTCACCCCGGCGGGCACGGGGCGCAGGAAGGCGTCCAGGACATACGCCCGGGTGCCTGGGGCGGGGATGCCGGTGGGGGTGATGTCGACGGTCGGCTCGATGCTGAGCAGGTCGCTCGAAACCGCGACCGGCCCCGTCGATGTCGGCGGCGCGCGGTGCGGAAGGACGACACCGACGGGGCCGGCGGCCGAGTCCTGGCCGTGGTAGTCGATGTGCGCGGCGCTCTGGCCGGTGAGGGGCGCTCCGCGATCCGCGTCGGTGGGGTCGTGGGCCGGTCCGTCCGCCAACTCGGCCGTCATGGCGGGCGAGTCGAGAGCGAGGAGGGCCATGCCGTTGGCATTCGCGGCAAGGACGTGCGCGGTTTCGGCGGTGGTCATGCCGCAGACGGGCCGGGCGTCGTCGAGTACGGGGGCGATCCGCTCGGCGGGGTCCTCGTGGCCGATCGGCAGACAGACGGCGCCCGCCTTGAGGATGGCCGCGACGGCGACGGCCAGTTCGGCGGAGCGCGGCAAGGCGAGGGCGATGATCCGCTCGGGGCCGGCGCCCCGGGCGAGCAGCGCGTGGGCCAACCGGTTGGCCCGGTCGTCGAGTTCGGCGTAGGTGAGCTTCTCGTCGCCGGCGACCGTCAGAACCGCGTCCGGGGACGAGCGCACTCGTTCGGCGAACAGCGTGGGCCAGGTGTCCGCCGGGGCCGGGAGCGTGGTGGCGTTCGAGTCGACGACGACCTGCCGGTACTCCTGCGGGCCCATCAGGTCCAGCCGGACCACGGAGGCGTCGGGGCGGGCGAGCCCGTCGGAGAGGAGGGTGCGGTAGTGGCCGAGAAGCCGCTCGGCCGTCGTACCGTCGAGGAGCCCGGGGTCGTAGGTGACCCACGCCGTGTTCTCGTCGGCCTCCAGCAGCACATCGACCGGAATGGACGGCTCGTCGCCGAACGCCGTGTTGAAGAACAGCCCGCCGCCCGGCAGGGGAGCCGGGCGCAGTTCCTCGACGAGGAGGCCGATCGGCAGCCGGTGCGTCTCCGTGTCGTCCCGTGCCTGGGCCACCCGGCGCACCAACTCGCGGAAACTGGGCTGGTGTTCGACCGACACCCGCAGCGGGAGGCCGTCGTACCCGATGGTCAGATCCGTCGCCCCCGAGTAGCGGTGCAGCAGGGCGACGAACGCCGCGAGCCGTTCGGGGCGGGAAGCGTCGGGGACACCGGACAGCGCCCGGGTCTCCCGGTCGGGCCGGGGCCGCGGCGGATGAGGGCGATCGGTGGGCAGGGGGACCGCCTGCGGCAGCGGGGTGAGCGACCGCCGCCAATGGGCCAGGGCTTCCTCGGGACCGCACACAGCAGTGAGCCTCCCCGCCGGGTCAGGGTCCCGGTCCTGGCCGGGGTCGCCGTCATATTAAGGTAAGGGTTACCTAATTGACAGCTTCTGGGTGGGGGCGGGGGCTCACCGTTGGGTCTGCGGCGACATCGATGCCGGTGCTCGCCGATGCAAACCAGTCATGTGCTTGGCGGGTTGACGTCGTGGGCCGGGGGCGGTGAATGTGCGGTGTCCATGTCGCGCTAGCATCACGGCGTGATGAAGGCCTGGTTACCCCGACGCATGGCTCGGGCCCGCGCGACCGCGGGTCCGCTGCTGCGTCTGCTGGGCCTCGCCGTGGTGCTGTTCGCCGTCGCCCTCACGCATGGGGCGACGCCCGAGAGCGCCGGTGGACACCTGGTGACCAGCACGGTCGCCCCACCTCCGACCACCTCCACCGAGGGCCCGTCCGACCATGTCGACGCGCACTCGGTCGCCCCGCCGTCACCGGTCGTCGCCCCGGCCGAGCGGTACTTCGGCCCCTGCGGCAACCACGGCGACGGCACCTCGGGCCACCCCGACGACCACTGCGCCGTCGCACAACCGCACCCGGGGCCCTCCCTCGCCCAGCCACGCTTTGCGGTGTCCGTCAGCGAAGGCCTCGCCGCATACTGTGTGCCGTCCATGCGGGAGACCGGTGAGACACGGCTCCCCGACGGGTCGTCAGCCGCCCTGAGAGCACTGGTCGTTCAGCAGATCTAGAGCCGAGTCCTCCCTCCCCGTACCGCAGTTCACCCGCACCCCCCTGCGCCCGGACCCTCTCCCGGCCGTGCTCTCGCACGCCCGCGTCGACGAGTGACCCGGCGTGCCCGGAGGCCCCTGTGTCGACCCTGCTCGCCACCCTCGTACGCGCCTGTCTGCCCGTCGCGATCACCCTGTGCGCCTTCCTGCACGGCCCGATCGACGAGACCACGCACACCCTCACCACGACCACCCCAACGGCAGCCGCTCCCACGGCCGTTGAAGAGCCCCCGCACGAACCCAACGGGCCCCAGGGCCCACATGGACCACAGACCCCCCACGGCCCCCACCCCACCGAGGACTGTGTCCCGGCCGGCCTCCTGCGCGCCCCCAGCGCCCAGACGGCGGACCAGCCGCCACCGGCCGGGGCGACACCCGTACTCGCCGGTGTCGCCGCGCTCACCGTATGTCCCGCACGGCCGAGGCGCCGCCCACAGCGACGCCGACGAGCCCGTACGGGCCGAACAGCCCTGACCCGTACCTCCCGGTGGCGCATCTAGACCTCTCGCCCGCAGCCGACCCCAAGCCAACGAGCGAGAGCGAAAGACATGCAGTCGATCAGCAACACCACGACCACCTCGACCATCCCGGCCACAACGACGAGCACGACGAGCGGCACCGCCCCCGGCGGTTCGGCCCTGCCCGCCCTCGTCGGCAACACCCCACTCCTGCGCATCTCCCAGCCCCTGACCCCTCGCGGCCACGGCTTCTGGGCCAAACTCGAAGGCTTCAACCCTGGCGGGATCAAGGACCGTCCCGGCCTGCACATGGTCGAACGGGCCCGTGCCCGCGGCGACCTGCGGCCCGGCGGACGCATCATCGAGTCCACCAGCGGCACCCTCGGGCTCGGCCTCGCGCTCGCCGGAATGGTGCACGGCCACCCGGTCACCCTGGTCACCGACCCCGGCCTCGAACCCTCCATGACCCGGCTGCTCGGCGTGTACGGCGCCGAGGTCGACATCGTCAGCGACCCGCACCCCACCGGCGGTTGGCAGCAGGCCAGGCGGGACCGGGTCACCGAACTCCTCGACCGGCACCCCGACTCCTGGTGCCCCGACCAGTACAACAACCCCGACAACACCACCGCCTACATCCCGCTGGCCCTCGAACTCGCCACCGAACTGCGCCACATCGACGTGCTCGTGTGCAGCGTCGGCACCGGCGGCCACTCCGCCGGCATCGGCCGCGTACTGCGCCGGCTCTACCCGGACATCCGGATCGTCGGCGTCGACACCATCGGCTCGACCATCTTCGGCCAGCCCGCCCGCCCCCGTCTGATGCGCGGCCTCGGCTCCAGCATCTACCCGCGCAATGTCGCCTACGACACCTTCGACGAGGTCCACTGGGTCGCCCCGCACGAGGCCGTCGGGACCTGCCGCCGCCTCGCCGCCTCCCACTACGCCACCGGCGGCTGGAGCGTCGGCGCGGTCGCCCTCGTCGCGGGCTGGCTGGCCGGGACGACACCCGCCGACACCCGCATCGCGGCGATCTTCCCCGACGGTCCGCAGCGCTACCTCGACACCGTCTACGACGACGAGTACTGCGCCCGCCACGGCCTCCTCGACGGACCGCCGCCCCTGGAACCCGAGGTGATCGGCCGCGCCGACGAGAAGGAGGTCGCCCGCTGGACCCGCTGCACCGACGTCGTCGACCCCCTCACCCTGACGGCCACCCCGACCACCACCCCAGCCGGCCTGACCACCCCGACCACGGCCAACAGTGGGGAGGCGGCCGAGTGAAGGGCACCCTCGCACAGGTGCGTTCGCACGATCGCGCCGTCCAATTGCTGATGGTCAACCAGTTCACCATCAACCTCGGCTTCTACATGCTGATGCCGTACCTCGCCGCCCATCTCTCCGGCACGCTCGGGCTGGCGGGCTGGATCGTCGGACTCGTGCTGGGCGTACGCAACTTCAGCCAGCAGGGCATGTTCGTGGTCGGCGGCACCCTCGCCGACCGGCTCGGCTACAAGCCGCTGATCGTCGCCGGCTGCGTGCTGCGCACCGTCGGCTTCGCGGCGCTCGGCTTCGTCGACTCGCTGCCCGCCCTCCTCGCCGCCTCGGCGGCCACCGGTCTCGCGGGCGCCCTGTTCAACCCGGCCGTACGGGCCTACCTGGCCGCCGAGGCGGGGGAGCGCAGGGTCGAGGCGTTCGCCCTGTTCAACGTCTTCTACCAGGCCGGAATACTGCTCGGCCCCCTGGTCGGCATGGTCCTCACCGGCGTCGACTTCCGGATCACCTGCCTCACGGCGGCCGGCATATTCGCCGCGCTGTCGGCGGTCCAGATCCGCGCCCTGCCCGCCCGGGGCCGGGAGGACGAGGCAGCAGAAGGCGATGGGGCGCGGTTCGGTGACGGCCGGGCCGGGGTGGTCACCGAGTGGCGCGGCATCCTCGCCAACCGTTCCTTCCTCCTCTTCTCCGCCGCCATGACCGGCTCGTACGTCCTCACCTTCCAGGTCTATCTGGCCCTGCCCCTGGAGGTCCGACGTCTGGGCGGGGACGGCGAGTTCGGCACGGGCGCCGTGGCGGTGCTGTTCGCGGTCTCCGGACTGAGCACCATCCTCGGCCAGACGAGGGTGACCGCCTGGTGCAAGGCCCGCTACGAGCCCGGCCAGGCGTTGATCCGGGGCCTGGTGGTGATGGGCGCCGCCTTCGTCCCCCTGCTCCTGGCCTCGACCGTGCCCATACCGGACGACGGCCCCGGTCTGTGGCTGCTGGCCGTGCTTCCCCCGACCCTGGCCGCGCTGCTCCTGGCCATCGGCACGATGATCGCGTACCCGTTCGAGATGGACACCATCGTCCGGCTCTCCGGGGACCGGCTCGTCGCCACGCACTACGGCCTCTACAACACCGTCTGCGGGGTCGGCATCACCCTCGGCAACCTGCTCACGGGCGCGGCCCTGGACGCCGCGCGCGAGGCGGGCCTGCCCGCACTGCCCTGGATCGCGCTGACCGGCCTGGGCCTGGCCTGCGCCGCCGCCGTGTACGGCCTGCATCGCACCGGTCGCCTGGCGGCACCCGCACCCCGGGCGGTGGCGGCCTGACCGACCCCGAGCACCTGACCGACCCGAGTACCTGACCGATCCGAGTACCTGACAGGGAGGGGCGGGCACCGTTCCACGCCCGCCCCTCCCCCCTCTCAACCGGCGCCGACCTCACCCCGCCGCCGTACCCCCTTCGCCAGGGCACCTCCGAGCAGGCCGGTGACCAGCCCCCACACCACGGCCAGCCCCAGCGCCGACCACAGCCGGGGCCGTAGGAACAGCTCCCCGTCCAGGTCGCCCCCGAGGTCGCCGAAGCCGAGGATCGACAGGCCGTAGTGGGCGGAGAGCCGGCCGACGAGACAGATCATCAGGACGGTGAGCACCAGGGCCACGGCCATGTGCACCGCGTGCTGCCAGAGCCGTACCCGGGCCGGGGAGCGGGCCGCCATCACGAACGCGGCCATCAGCAGCAGCACCGCGTTCACGACGACCAGCCACCACACCCTGCCGTCGTGCTCGGCGAGCGTTCCCAGGTTCAGCTCCGAGACGGCGGACCCGCGCAGCACCTCGTCCAGCACATGCGGCATCGGCAGCGCGAACGCCCCCTCGACCTGCCCGTCCCAGGTGGCGCCCAGGCCGATCGTGAAGCTCAGCCACACCAGATTGGGCAACCCCAGCAGAATCACCCCGGCCGTCTCGGCGGCATGTCCACGTGTCAGCGCCACCACCACCGCGATCACCAGCCCGAGCGCGACATACACCAGCAACAGCACGACCATCGCGTACGCGGCCGGGCGCACCGACTCCTGGAACCTCAGCAGTCGCGCCGGAAGCGGTGCCCCGCGCGAGACGGCCAGCGTGAGGACGAGTACCCCCGCGAGCCACAGCAGCCCGAAGAAGACGGTCGACGCCATGTCCGCCTCGAAGCCCACCTCGGCCGAGGCGCCGAAGAACTCGGCCACCTCACCCAGCGGGATCGCGAACGTCTGCCGGGCCCCGAGCGAGACGCCGATCAGCGCCGCCAGCCACAGCACGGCGATCCGGGCCGCCCAGCCCACGAGTTCGGGAGTGCCCGCGACCGCCCGGTGCCGCAGCGGCCGTAGGAATCCGGCGGCGAACGTCAGCGCCCCGGCGAGCGTCACCGACAGCGGGATCACGGTCAGCCCCGCCCGGGTCTCGGCGATGAAGCCCGCGCCGCCGGAGAGTTCGATCGTGCCGCCGACCGCCGTCACGATCGTGGCCGCGACGACCCGTGGGTAAGCGTTGTCCGGGAGATCCGTCGCGCCCACCGCCCACAGCCCGAGCGCGGCCACGACGATCATCACCAGCAGCCCGGCGAGCACGGTCGCCAGGGCCTGGAGCCAGCCATGACGGGCGACCGTCCGCTCGGGCGCGGCCCGCCCGGGACGCGGGGTCTGGGGACTCACCCTTGCCACGCTAAGCACGCCGGAGACACTCCGCGCGCCGGACGGGACCCGCCTCTCCTCGGCTTGCGGCTCGTGCGGCGACCGAGCACACAATGGGCCTGTTGTGGAAGAAGGCGTCGCGAAACCCGCGCGTGCAGGGGACTCGGGCAGCGCCGCGGAATCCGTACGGCGGGAGATGCCCCGTGAGTGTCGATGAGCCGTCCTCCGGCCGCCCGACCGGGCCGCCCTCCGGCCCTCTCTCCGGGCCGTCCCCGCCCGGCCCCACCCGTCCGAGCGGCGAGACACCACCGGAACCGCCGAACGGCATCTCGGGCCCGGGTGACACCGGCGGCCCTGAAGGACCAGGAGGACCGGGGGGACCGGGTGGGCCGAGCGGTCCGGGAGAATCGGGAGACGCGGGTGGTACAGGAGGCGCGGGAGGCGGTCCCGGAGACTCGGCACAGGGCCCGTCAGGCCCGGAGCACCCCTGGTGGCGGTCCGCTCCCCGGATCGTCCTCATGCTCACGGCGGCCGTCGTGGCCGTGGCCCTGATCGTCGTCCTCACCCGCTCCGACGACTCGGGCGGCGACGGCGACGGCGAGGTCTTCCTCCAGGCCGCCGACCAGGCGGGCCCCGACCCGTTCACCGCCTCGACGGCGACCGACGGCTCCGCCCCGCCGACGACACCCGAGGCGACCCCCACCCCCACCAGGTCGGAACCCTCCAACGTCACCCGTGCCGTACGGGGTTCCGCGCCCGGCCTCTACGGCGGCACCCGTGACGTCTCCGGCTGCGACGTCGAGAAACAGATCAGGTTCCTGAGGGCGACCCCGGCCAAGAACGAGGCGTTCGCAGCCGTGCTCGGCATCAAGCCCTCGGACGTCCCGGCCCGGCTGCGGTCGTACACCCCGGTACAACTGCGTCTGGACACCCGGGTCACCAACCACGGCTACCGCGACGGCGCCGCCACCGAGTACCAGGCCGTGCTCCAGACGGGTACCGCCGTCCTCGTGGACGACCGGGGGGTGCCCCGGGTGCGCTGTGCCTGCGGCAACCCGCTGACGCCGCCGGTCGCGCTGAGGACGACGCCCGAGCCGAGGGGCGACTCATGGCCGTCGTACCGGCCGCAGAGCGTGGTGGTCGTCCAGGGGGCGACGGCCGACATCGATGTGTTCGTCCTCCGCGACACCGGCCACGACGAGTGGTTCCTCCGCCGGGCCGGCGACACGGGTGGGAAGGACGAGAAGTCCACCGCGCCCGCCGACAGGCCCTCCCCGTCGGCGTCGACGTCGTTCTCCGAGGCACCGCCCACCGAGTCGCCCGAGCCGTGCCCCCCGACACCCGGTGACGACGGGGCCGCGAGCCCGTGCCCCTCGTCGTCCTCGGCGACCCCGCCCTCCTCGGCACCGGAGGAGCAGGACGCCCCGCCCGCCGAGCCCGGCACAGGACCGAAAGCACCCCGATCCGCCGAGCCCGCGCCCGAGCCGCAGCCACCCTGACCACCGAGCCCGCGCCCGAGCCGCAGCCGGAGCCACCCTGACCACCGAGCCCGCGCCCGAGCCGCAGCCGTCCTGACCGCCGACCGCCGCGGCGCCGCCGTCCGACGTGCCGCCGTCCGCGGTCTCCATCAGCGCCCGTCGAGGTCCACCGGTCGCCGTGCCGTGATCAGCTCATGCAGATAGCACTTGGTGATCCGGCCCCCGTGCCGGGTGTCGATCAGCTCCCGGATGTCGCCCAACAGACCCTCACGGGACGCCGCGTCCAGCGCGCGATGCCCGGAGTAGGTGAGCAGCACATCGATGTACTCCTGGGAGGTGTACGTGATCTCCCGGAGGCACCGGTACGAGCGGAGGTCGTCCCAGTCGGCCAACTCACCGGGGTCCGTGGCGATCTCGGACTCGTCCTGCAGCCGAAGGCCGGGCGGCGTGGACGGGTCCCAGCGCTCGTAGAAATCCTGCACACGGGCGAAGAAGTCGAGGGTGCCGCCCTTGACGTGCTCGGTGGTGACGAGCGCGAACGTGCCTCCGGGCCGCAGCGCGCGGCCCACCTTGGCGACCCCCACCGCCGGGTCGATCCAGTGGAACGCGGTCGCGCACATCACCACGTCGAACGGCTCGTCGGGCAGCGGCCACTGTTCGAACTCCGCCACCTCCACCCGCGCCCGGGGATACGGACGCAGATGGCGCCGGGCCACCTCGGCCATCGCCGGACCCAGTTCGACGGCGGTGAGGTCACACCCGAACTCCGCGACGGGAACGGTGAGTTGACCGGTGCCGGGCCCGATCTCCAGCACCCTGCTACCCGGGCCCAGCCCGCCCCGCGCCGCCAACTCCGCCACCAGCGACTCGGGATAACGGGGCCGAGCCCGGTCGTACAGCTCCGCCGCCTCGTTGAAGATGGCCCGCAACATGGCCGTACCCTTCCCTCGCGCTCCTGTGGCCCCGGATTCCCCTGAGGGCGGAACGCCGATCTCTTCCCGTCCCGCCCAGCCTGCCTAGTCTGGAGGGGTGAGCCGACAAGCGTCCAACGAAGCCCGCGTCATCCCGCTCCGCCCGGCGGCGCCCCCACCGGCCCGCACGCCCGAGCCTCCGCCGGCCAAGGAACCCCTCTGGCGCGACCTCGTCGGAGACGTCCTCCGCCGCGAACGCCTCGCCCAGGAACGCACGTTGAAGGACGTGGCCGACGAGGCCCGTATCTCCATGCCGTACCTCTCCGAGGTGGAGCGAGGCCGCAAGGAGGCATCGTCCGAGGTCCTGGCAGCCGCCGCCCAGGCATTGGGCCTCCGCCTGACCGACCTGCTGTCCCTGGCCCAGGAGGAGCTGACGCGCAGGCCGACGAGGCGGACACCAGGATCGCCGACGCCGTACGACGGCCTGTGCCTAGTAGCGTGACGGCGCCACCAGGTTTTTAAGGGGCGCGGGGAACTGCGCGAGCAACCACGTCGAACCCGCACTCGCCAGCCGTAAGAAGCCCCCCACCCCTCAGGCGTTCCTCAGCCCCTCACGACCCGCCGACTCACCACCTCATCAGCCAGCCCATAACCCACAGCCTCCTCCGCCGTGAACACCTTGTCCCGATCCATATCGGCCCGAAGCGCCCCCACCTCATGCCCGGTATGCCGGGCCAACACCTCCTCCACCTGCCCCCGAATCCGCACCATCTCCTTCGCCTGGAGCGCGAGGTCCGACACCGTCCCCCGGCTCCCCCCACTCGCCGGCTGCCCCAGCAGCACCCGCGCATGCTCCAGCACGAACCGCCGCCCGGCATCCCCGCCCGCGAG
The DNA here is from genome assembly GCF_053592555.1 of Streptomyces sp. NPDC002643. Classification (NCBI taxonomy): domain Bacteria; kingdom Bacillati; phylum Actinomycetota; class Actinomycetes; order Kitasatosporales; family Streptomycetaceae; genus Streptomyces; species Streptomyces sp. NPDC002643. Next base: position 155,002 of record NZ_JBSFVY010000013.1, on the reverse strand, counting down.
CAGCACCGCCGCCGTGGACGCGGCCTGCCCCACACAGAACGTGGAGATCGGCGCCTGGATGTACGTCATCGTGTCGTAGATCGCCATCAGTGAAGTGAACGATCCCCCGGGCGAGTTGATGTAGAGGGAGATCTCGTTCTCCGGCCCGGTCGCCTCCAGATGCAGCAGCTGCGCGATGACGACATTGGCGACCCCGTCGTCGATCTCGGTGCCGAGGAAGATGATCCGCTCGGACAGCAGCCGGCTGAACACGTCGTACGACCGCTCGCCCTGCGGGGTCCGCTCCACGACGTGCGGAATGGTGTAGGAGCCCATCACTGCAGTCCCATCCGTCGATGCGAGGAGGCCGGCCGTACGTCGTCCAGTGACTCCACGACGCGGTCGACCATCCCGTACTCCTTGGCCTGTTCGGCGGTGAACCAGCGGTCGCGGTCGCCGTCGCGGGAGATGGTCTCCTCGGTCTGGCCGGTGTGCTCGGCGGTGATCCGCTCGATCGCCTTCTTGGTGAACTCCAGGTTCTCCGCCTGGATCTCGATGTCGGCGGTGGTGCCGCCGATGCCCGCCGACGGCTGGTGCATCATGATCCGCGCGTTGGGCAGCGCGAACCGCTTGCCGTGCGCGCCCACCGTCAGCAGGAACTGACCCATGCTCGCCGCGAAGCCCATGACGAGCGTCGACACGTCGTTCGGGATGAGCCGCATGGTGTCGAAGATGGCGAGGCCCGCCGTGACCGAACCGCCGGGGCTGTTGATGTACAGGCTGATGTCCGTCCGCGGGTCCTCCGCCGACAGCAGCAGCAACTGCGCGCAGACCCGGTTCGCGGAGACCTCGTCGACCTGGGTGCCGAGGAAGACGATCCGCTGCCCGAGGAGCTGGGCGGCGAGATGGTCGTCGAAGCGGGAGGGCGGGGTGTCGCCCTCCTCCGCGCGAGGGGCGAGCGACGGGGACCGGCCGGTGAACGGTGAAGTCATCAGATCCTCCCTGTGGGTGACACGACCGACAACGGCCGCTGACTCCACCCTCCCCGCCTGCCGCCCCTCACCTGGCATTTCTCTGCCCGCGGCAGATTTGCTGACAGCAGAGCGCCACCGGCCCCAGCCGCTCGCCGACACCTCGTGCCCGCGCCACCGATGAGTTTCCGCCGCAGGATCGGTCGATACGGATGACGGCAACACACCCCCGCCCGAGGAGGCGCTCATGTCCAGCGACGGTTTCACCACCTGTCTGTGGTTCGACGGCCAGGCCGAGGAAGCCGCGGCGTTCTACGTCTCGGTCTTCAAGAACTCCCGGCTCGGCCGGGTCACCCCGTACAGCGAGGAGGGGTACGGGCCGACGGGCTCCGTGATGACCGTGGAGTTCGTGGCCAACGGCCAGCGGTTCATCGCGCTGAACGGCGGCCCGCAGTTCAAGTTCACCGAGGCGATCTCCTTCCAGATCCTCTGTGAGGACCAGGACGAGATCGACCACTACTGGAACCGGCTCACCGAGGGCGGCGGCGAGCCCGGCCCCTGCGGCTGGCTCAAGGACAGGTTCGGGGTGTCCTGGCAGGTCGAGCCCGTCCAGCTGATGGAGATGATCACCGACCCGGACCCGGAGAAGGCGGGCCGCGCCACCAAGGCCATGCTCTCCATGGGCAAGTTCGACCTGGCGGCCCTGCAGAAGGCGTACGCGGGGGAGTAGCCCGGCCCCCGCCCCCGCCCGCAGGCGGGCCGGGGCGGCCCGCTCAGGAACTCGCGTCGGCGATCGCGTCCGTGATCGCCCGCGCGATCCGGGTGATGCCCGGCGAGAGCACCGGGCACGGCTTCGGCCTGGACGTCGTCGGCGCCAGACAGAAGTGCAGATAGTCCTCGTCGAGATGGAGCGCCGTACGCCCCTGACCGGGCTGGGTGCAGTAGCCGTCGTGCGCGCGCTCGTACGCCGTGCACGGCAGGTACTGCGCCCAGGTGTACCGGTCGGAGGCCGGGCTCACGGCCCTGCCCGCGTCGGCGAGCAGCCCGCCGGATGCCTTGGCCTGCTTCTCGTACAGGGCGTTGACGCGGCGGACGCGCTCCGGGGTGATCGGGTCCGGGCCCTGGAGCACCCACACGATCTTGGGCGGACGGTCGCCGCCCGCGTTGGCGATCTGCTCGGCGAGCCGCTCGGCGTCGGCGGTGTACCGCTCGAAGTAGCGGGCGCGGGCCTTGTCGTAGGTGATCCCGTCCATGCACGGCGTATAGCCCCAGGCGTTCCCCCAGAACTGCAGCACCACGAAGTCCGGGCGCAGCCGCCGTACCAGCGCCGCCGCTTTGTCCTGCGGCGGTACCAGTGAGCGGTCGGCGGTGCCCTCCAGGTAGTCGCACAGGGTCGTGCCCGAGTAGGGGGCGCTGGTGTACTCGGCGTCCAGGTCGTCCTTCAGGAGGTCGCCGAGGACGTCCTGGTTCTCCATGGCGAGCGAGTCGCCGAGATAGAGCACCGTGGGTGCCGGCTTCGCCGCGGGGGCGCCGGGGGAGGAGGTGGCGGGCCTGCGCTGTGTCGTCGGCGATCCCTCCGGTGCCGAGGCCGCCGGCGGCGCCTCCTCGGGCGCGGACTCCGGGTCCCCGCATCCGCCGAGCAACAGCCCGGCCAGCAGCGCCCCCACCACTCCCACGAACCACGACCCGCGCATACGGCTCATATGGTTCACACGACTCATAGGGCTCATACGACGACTCCCGCCCCGGTCATCGAAACGGCTCCCCAGGCAAGCACAGCCAAGGGCAAGGGGGAAGACCCGCGACGGCCACGAGGGCGTCCGGAACCGCCGGACGCCCCTCGTCGGATCACCTCACGGGGTCGTACCGCTCACGGGTCGTACCGCTCACGGGGTCATACCACCGGAGCACGCCGCACCCGGCTCCGGCGTCTGCTCGCCCTGGACGTACTTGTCCAGGAACTTCTGCACACGCGGGTCGGACGCCTTGTCCACCGTCAACTGGTGCTCCCAGGCGCTCAGCACGATCGGCGAGTCCTGGTCCTCGTAAGGGCTCATGAAGGTGTACGTCGTGTTGGTGACCTTCTCGGTCAGCGCCTCGACATCCGCCTCGGCCGCCTTGTCGTTGTACGTGACCCACACCGCGCCGTGCTCCAGGGCGTGCACGGCGTTCTCGTTCGGCACCGCCTTGGTGTACACCTGCTTGTCGCAGTTGACCCAGACCTGGTTGTGGTCGCCGCCGACCGGCGGGCTCATCTTGTAGTCGACGGTCTCGGTGACATGGTTCTGGGTCAGCTTCGACCAGCTCTTCACCCCGTCGATGGGGGAGGCCTTCTCCTCTTCCTTCTGGTTCGCGGCGTCGATCAGATACCAGCCGCCGCCGACGAGTCCGAGGAGGATCACGCCGGTCACGCCGAGCGTGATCAGTCGCATCCGCCGTTCACGGGCCGCCTCGGCCTTGCGTATCTCCTCGACACGTGCGCGCCTCGCCGCCTCCCTGGCGTTCTTCCCCTTGGGGTTGCCCGGGTTGCCCTTGGGGCCGTTGTTCTTGGCCTTCGCCTTGGATGAAGCCATCGGAATGTCCTTCTTCTCCCCGCCGCCCCTTTCCGGGGGCACGGCGGTCCTGCGAGTCGTCTTCGGTCTGTCGCACGGGCCCGCGGTCGGCCTAGACGCGGAGCAACTGCAGTTGATGGAGATCAGGAGGACGGGCCCGTCCCGGCGTACCGGAGCCGTCGAGCGCCGCGGCCGCCGGAACCGTCCCCGGCTGCCAAGGTGCGGCGGTGTGGTCCGCGCCGGGCAGCGGTGCGTGGGCGAGGACGGCACGCGGGTCGGAGGAGTGGCAGTCGTGCCCGCCGTCGTGGTCGCAGGGGTCCCGCTCCACCTGACTCGCCCGTACGGCGACCGACGGGTCCGCCGGCGCCGCCGACACCGAGTGCGGACGCGGCGCCGACGCCGCACGGGCGGGAAGGCCGGCGCAGAAGAACGCGAGGGCGGCCAGGGCCAGTGTGAGCGCGAGCACCAGATGCGCGGACCGGCCGACGGCGCACGGCAGCGCCGTACGTCGGAAGGGTCGGCCGGACATGGAGCCACCTCACGAGTCGAGGCGAACGGGAGTACGAGCGAACGCTGAAATTATCAGAAGACCCCCAGCCGTGGTGCCGCCCCGGGCCCATCCGCCCATCGGCCCCGGTTTGCCGCTGTCCATCCCGTTCGGCGCGCATTCGTACGCTCTGCTGGCTAGCGTGAGACGCGGGGCGGAAACCACCCGCGAACCGAGGAGAGTGGCAGCCATGGCCGCACACCCCGAGGGAACACCCTGTTGGGCCGACGCCATGTTCAGTGACATCGAGGGGGCGAAGAGCTTCTACGGCGACGTCCTGGGCTGGACGTTCGGCGAGTCGTCCTCCGAGTACGGCAACTACACGCAGGCGTACGCCGACGGCAAGGCCGTGGCCGCCGTCGTCCCGCCGATGCCGGGGCAGGAGGGCCAGTCCGCCTGGTGCCTGTATCTCTCCTCGCCCGATGTGAACGCCACCGCGGCCAAGATCCGTGACAACGGCGGCGAGGTGCTGATGGAGCCGATGCAGGTCGGCGACTTCGGTTCCATGTGTCTGGCCCGCGACCCGGGCGGTGTCGTCTTCGGCGTCTGGCAGTCCGGCACCCACGAGGGCTTCGAGACCATGAGCACCCCCGGCGCGTACGTCTGGGCCGAGATATTCACCCGCGCACCCGAGAAGTCCGACGCCTTCTTCCCCAAGGTCTTCCCGTACTCCACCCTGAGCATGGAGGACCCCGGCAACCCCGAGATGGACTTCCGGGTCTTCGACGTCGGCAAGGACAACCACGTGCTCGGCCGGATGAAGATGACGGAGGAGTTCCCGCCCGAGGTACCGGCGTACATCAACGTCTACTTCACCGTCCCCGACTGCGACGACGCGGTCGCCAAGGCCACCAAGCTCGGCGGCATCCTGCGCTTCGGCCCCATGGACACCCCCTTCGGCCGCTTCGCGGCGCTCAGCGACCCGCAGGGCGCGTCGTTCTCCGTCATCGACATCACGACCACCCAGGGCGAGATGCCGAAGATGACCGAGGTCGGCTGAGCCGGACGGCCGTCCGTGTCCTAAGCCGGACCGCTGGGCGTGCTGGTGTTCGAGGTGTGGGACCCGCGGACGGTCCCACACCCTCGCTCGTGGCATGATCGGGGCCATGTCGGAACGTGTTGTGGCCGCCTGCGACGGAGCCTCCAAGGGAAACCCGGGGCCCGCGGGCTGGGCCTGGGTGGTCGCCGAGGACGATGAGATCCCCTCCCGCTGGGAGGCGGGCCCGCTCGGCAGGGCCACCAACAACATCGCCGAACTCACCGCGCTGGAGCGGCTGTTGGCGTCCACCGACCCGGATGTCCCGATCGAGATCCGGATGGACTCCCAGTACGCGATGAAGGCCGTCACCACCTGGCTGCCGGGCTGGAAGCGCAACGGCTGGCGCACGGCCGCCGGGAAGCCGGTCGCCAACCAGGAACTCGTCGTCCGCATCGACGAGTTGCTCGCCGGCCGCTCGGTCGAGTTCCGTTACGTCGCCGCCCACCAGATCGACGGCGACCGTCTCAACGACTTCGCCGACCGTGCCGCCAGCCAGGCGGCCACCGTGCAGGAGTCGGCCGGCAGCGAGCTGGGTTCCCCGGAGCCACCGGCCGCCCCCGACGTCCCGGTCCGCCGGGGCCCGGCGAAGAAGTCCACCAGGTCCGGCCGCTCCGGCGCCCGCACCGGCTCGTCGTCCTCCTCTTCCTCCCGCACGATCAAGGCGAAGTTCCCCGGCCGCTGCGTCTGCGGCCGCCCCTACGCGGCGGGCGAGCCCATCGCCAAGAACGACCAGGGCTGGGGCCACCCGGAGTGCCGCACGGCGGTCACGGGCACGCGCGCGGACTGACGGTCACGGGCATGGACTGAGCCGTCGGCCCGACGGGCGTCACCCCATCAAGACGTCATCCGATCGCGGCGTCAACCCATCGCGGCGTCAACCGATCGAACGGACAAGAACTCGCAGTGCGATCGCACTGCTACTCTTCGTGTCCAATTGATCGCTTTGCGCTGCGTGAATGGGAGTGTGCGTGAAGATCGCGTGCGTCGGCGGCGGACCCGCAAGCCTCTACTTCTCGATCCTGATGAAGCGGCAGAACCCGTCCCATGACATCACCGTCCACGAACGGAATCCGGCCGGGTCCACCTACGGCTGGGGCGTGACCTACTGGGCCGAACTGCTGGACAAGCTCCACGCGAGCGACCCCGAGACCGCCCGGGCCATCAAGGACAACTCCGTCAGCTGGAACGCCGGAGTGGCCCACGTCCGCGACCACGCCACCGTCCAGCCCGGCGACGAGGGCTTCGGCATCGGCCGGCGCCGCCTGCTCGAACTGCTCGGCGAACGGGCCCGGGAACTCGGCGTACAGGTGCGGTACGAGCACGAGATCACCGCCGGCGAACTGCCGGAGGCCGACCTCGTCGTGGCGGGCGACGGGATCAACAGCGTGGTGCGCGGACAGTACGCCGAGGAGTTCGGCAGTGACATCGCGCTCGGCCGCAACGCCTATATCTGGCTCGGCACCACCAAGGTCTTCGACGCCTTCACCTTCTCCTTCCAGGAGACCGACCACGGCTGGATCTGGGCCTACGCCTACAAGTTCAGCGAGGAGCAGAGCACCTGTGTCATCGAGTGCTCCCCCGAGACCCTGAGCGGACTGGGCCTGGACCGGTTGAACGAGGCGGACGGGCTGGCCCTGCTGGAGAAGATCTTCGACGGCATCCTGGACGGCCACCCCCTGATCGGCCGGGACCAGGGCGACGGCACCGCCCAGTGGCTGAACTTCCGCACGCTCACCAACCGCACCTGGCGCCACGGCAAGGCCGTCCTGCTCGGCGACGCCGCCCACACCACCCACTACTCCATCGGCGCCGGCACCACCCTCGCCCTGGAGGACGCCCTCTGCCTCGCCGAAACGCTCGGCGCCCACACGGAGCCCGAGGCCGCGCTCGCCGCGTACGAACGGCGCCGCAAGACGGAACTCCTGCGACCGCAGAGCGCGGCCCGCTACAGCGCCCAGTGGTACGAGAACATCCAGCGCTACATCCAACTCCCCCCTGAGCAGATGTTCGCCCTCCTCGGCCAACGGCACTCCCCGCTGCTGCCGTACGTCCCGCCGCAGCTCTACTACCGCCTCGACCGCGCCGCCGGCCGCCTGGAGGCATTGCGCCGCCTCAAGCGCTGGCTGGGGCCGAAGCTGGCGCGAACGTCGCAGACCAGGGCGCTCGCGGCCCGGAAGCAGCAGGGCGTCGTCGGTCCCGCCGAGCCACCCCGGCAGCCGGTCCGGCGCCCTTGAACGGCCTCAGTGCTATGAGGCCTGCGGAGTCAGTTCGCTCGGCCGGACGACCACGAAGCCCTCGCCCTCCAGCTTCAGCTGGACGGCCTCGCCGGAGCCGCCGCGGATCATCGAGCCGAAGGACTGGGAGCGGTGCAGCGAGGTGTGGAGGTTGGCCGTCCAGCCGACGACCGCGTCCGTGTCGACGAACACCGGCATCTGCGGCGAGACCGGGATGACCAGCGGATTGCCGTCACAGACCAGTCCGAGCCGGCCCTGACCGGTGAACACACTGTTGAACAGTCCGCCGCCGGTCATCCCGGCGCCCTTCACGGTCCTGATCTCGTACGACAGCGTGGAGTCGAAGCAGAGCACATTGCGGCCGTTGACCGTGAACACATCACCGGGCTCGACATCGACGACGAAGACGTTCTGCGCCTCGTGCGCGAACCAGGCCTCGCCCTGGCCGCGCACCGCCATCAGCGGCAGCCCCTCGCCGGTCACCGCACGCTTGAGCATGCCGCCGACGCCCTGCCCCTTGCGTTCGAACTGAAGGTTCCCCCGGAAGGCGATCATCGCTCCCTGCCGGGCCAGCATCTCGCCGTTGACGGCGTACTTCATGCACTTGGCGTTCTGCACACTCATCCCCGGCGCGTCCGCCGGCCGGACCATGTTCTCGTTCGAGAAAAGATCGCTCTTCATGAAGGCATGTTGTCCCGGATCACCCGATTCCGCCAAGGGGATCGCCTGACAGTCGTCGGAGTGGAGTGGTAGAAGCAGGCGCATGACCAAGTACGACTGCTCCGGCTCCAACTCCCGTTCGGCTCTCGTCCGATGACCGCCGGCATCGACACCCCCGACCGCCGGGGCCGCACCGGACTCGACCGCACCGGCCGGGACCTCACCGGCAACCCCCGGGTGAAGGTCCGTGAGGTGAAACTGCTGTCCAGCCACTGGTACGTGGAGCGCACCACCACCTTCGACTTCCAGCACGGCGACGGCACCTGGACCACCCAGGAACGCGAGACCCACGACCGGGGCAACGGCGCCACCGTCCTCCTCTACGACACCGACCGCGAAACCGTCCTGCTGACAAGGCAGTTCCGCTACCCCGTGTATGTCAACGGCCACCCCGACGGCATGTTGATCGAGACCCCCGGCGGGCTGCTGGACGAGGAGGACGAGCACCCCGAAGTCGCCGTGCGCCGCGAGGTGATCGAGGAGACCGGGCACACCATCGGCGAGATCCAGCACGTCTTCGACATCTACATGAGCCCCGGCTCCGTCACCGAACGCGTCAGCTTCTATGCCGCCACCTACGGCCCGTCGACCCGCACCCACGAGGGCGGCGGCCTCGACGAGGAGGGCGAGGACATCGAACTCGTCGAACTGCCCTTCCGCCGCGCCCTGGAGATGATCCGCGCCGGGGAGATCGCCGACGCCAAGACCATCATGCTGCTCCAATGGGCGGCACTGGAGGGGCCGTTCAGCGGAGGGGGCAAGGCGTAGGGGAGGGCGCGCGACCGGCCGCCCCGGGCCCCGCTCAGCCGCGCAGGACCTCGGCGGCCTCCGCCGCGACCGCGTCCGCGACGGCCGTGAGCGCGGGGGAGTCGAGCTTCCACTGCTGCCAGTACAGCGGGAGGTCCACGCTCCGCCCGGGTGCCAGTTCGACCAGACGGCCGTCGGCGAGCAACGGCTCGGCCTGGGGCTCGGGGATCATGCCCCACCCCAGCCCGGCGGCCACGGCGTCCACGAAGCCCTCCGAGGTCGGCACGTAGTGGCGTGCGGGGCTCGCCGGACGGCCCCGCTTGAGCCGTCGTACGAACGCGTCCTGGAAGTCGTCGTACCGGTCGAAGAACATCACCGGCGCCTCGGCGATCGTGTCCGCCAGCCGCGCCCCCGCCCCGAGGCCACCGAACCAGCGCTCGGCGAAGGCGGGGCTCGCGGCGGGGACGTAGCGCATCCGGCCCAGCGCGCGCACCGAGCAGCCGGCCACGGCGTCCGACGACGAGGTGACCGCCGCCATCACCATCCCCTCCCGCAGCAACTGGGCCGTACGGGCCTCGTCCTCGCGGCGCAGCTCGTAGCAGGGGCGCACCTCCTCGGGCACACGGACCAGGGCGGGGAGGAACCAGGTGGCCAGCGAGTCGGCGTTCACCGCGATCGTCACACGGGTTGGGCCTTGGGTCTCGGCGAGGCCCAGCGCGGTCTGGGCGTCATGTTCGAGGCGGGCCAGCTGGCGGCCGAACCGGACGATCACCTCACCGGACTCGGTCGGACGCACCGGCTTCTCGCGGACCAGCAGCACCCGGCCCACCCGCTGCTCCAGCGCCTTGACCCGCTGGCTGACCGCCGACGGCGTCACATGCAGGGCGGCCGCAGCCGCGTCGAACGTGCCCTCGTCCACCACGGCGAGCAGGGTCCGCACCAGATCGAGCGGAAGCTGTGACATCACGAGCGCTAATGATAGATAAGAATCTTTAGCTGTACGTAAGGTGCCAGGTTTTCTAGCGTCTCTGCTGTGTTCAGCCATATGACCGCCCTCTCCGCCGGATTCGGCACCGGCCTCTCCCTCATCGTCGCCATCGGCGCGCAGAACGCGTTCGTCCTGCGCCAGGGCATCCACAGGTCCGCCGTGCTGCCGGTGGTGGCCGTGTGCGCCCTGTCGGACGCCGTCCTGATCGCGCTCGGCGTCGCCGGGGTCGGCGCCCTGGTCGTCGCCTGGCCCGAGGCCCTGACCGCGGTCGCCCTCGCCGGCGGCGGCTTCCTCCTCGTCTACGGCGTCCTCGCCGCCCGGCGCGCGCTGCGGGCCGACGGCGACGCGCTACGGGCGGACAGCGGCGGGGCCGGCTCCCGCCGCCGGGCGATCCTCACCTGTCTCGCCCTGACCTGGCTGAACCCGCATGTGTACCTCGACACGGTGTTCCTGGTCGGCTCCATCGCCGCCGACCGGGGTGAGCTGCGCTGGACCTTCGGCGTCGGCGCGGCCCTCGCGAGCCTGTGCTGGTTCACCGCCCTCGGCTTCGGGGCCCGGCTGCTGAGCCGCTTCCTGTCCCGCCCCCGGGCCTGGCGCGTCCTGGACGGCCTCGTCGCGGCGACCATGCTCGTACTCGGCGGCATGCTGATCGCCGGGGCGTGAGCCGACTCCCCTCCTCGTCCGTCGACAGCATGTGAGACGGCCGTCAATTCGCCTGTGCCGGCGACGGGGCGCTCCGGGATAGTGGTCCCGGTATCGAAAGATGTATCGAGCAACAGGATGCGCGTGGACACCACCAAGAGCAGCCCCGGCGACGACACCTCCCCGGAGGGCGAAACCGCTCCCGAGGACGACTCACCGGCCGAGGAGGCGGCGGCACCCCGTCGCGGCTGGCGGCGCTGGGCCATGGACACGCGCCCGCTGCGGCGGCCCGCGTACCGGCGGCTGTGGTCCTCCACCGTCGTCACGGCGGTCGGCAGCCAGCTGACCGCCGTCGCCGTGCCCAAGCAGATCTACGACATCACCGGTTCCTCGGCCTGGGTCGGCTACGCGAGCCTCGCCGGACTCGTGCCCATGGTGGTCTTCGCGCTGTGGGGCGGAGCCGTCGCCGACACCGTGGACCGGCGCACCCTGCTGCTGATCACCAACACCGGAATCGCCGTCACCTCGGTGCTGTTCTGGGTACAGGCCGTCACCGGTCTCGAATCTGTCTGGGCACTGATGGTGCTGCTCGCCCTCCAACAGGCCTTCTTCGGCCTCAACTCACCCGCCCGCAACGCCTCCGTGGCCCGTCTCGTCCCCGCCGAGGAACTCGCCTCCGCCGCCGCCCTGGGCTCGACCGTGACGCAACTCGGCCTGGTCGCCGGACCGTTGCTCGCCGGCGCCCTCATCCCGGTCATCGGCCTCGCCGAGCTGTACCTGATCGACGCGCTGGCCCTCTGCGTCACCCTCTGGGCGGTCCACCGGCTGCCCCCGCTGCCGCCCCTCGACACCACCACGCCCCGGCGGGCCGGCTGGCGCGAGGTGGCCGCCGGTTTCCGCTACATCGCCCTGCACAAGGTGCTCCTGCTGTCCTTCCTCGCCGACATCATCGCGATGGTCCTCGGCATGCCCCGCGCCCTCTTCCCCCAACTCGCCGACACCACCTACGCGCCCTACGGCGAAGGCCTCGCCCTGGGCCTGCTGTTCGCCGCGATCCCCATCGGCGCCGTCGTCGGCGGACTGCTGTCCGGCACGTTCTCCCGCTCGCACCGGCACGGGCTCATGGTCATCGCCGCCGTCATGGCCTGGGGCGCGGCCATCACCGGTTTCGGGCTGAGCACCAGCCTGTGGTTCGCCGTGGTGTTCCTCGCCGCCGCCGGTGTCGCCGACATGGTCTCCATGGTGTTCCGCGGGGCCATCCTGCTGTCCGCCGCCACCGACGAGATGCGCGGCCGGATGCAGGGGGTGTTCACCGTGGTCGTCGCCGGCGGGCCCCGGCTCGCCGACTTCCTGCACGGCACCGCCGGCGCGGCCTTCGGCCCCCGTACGGCCGTCGTGGGCGGCGGTCTCCTCGTCATCGCCGCCATGCTGCTCCTCGCGACGGCGACACCCGCACTGCGCCGCTACCGGATCTGACCTGTCGCCACGCCCGATCTTTCGTACGCTGCTTGTCGGTTCGCGCGACGAGCGGCCCGCACGGCCGGCGGCCGGTGCATCCGGCGGGCGGTACGGCGGCCGGTCCGTCCGGCGGGCGATTCGGCCCACCCCACAGGCAGAAGGAGCAGCGATGCGGTATGTGAAGCTCGGCTCGACGGGTCTGGATGTGTCCCGGATCTGTGTGGGATGCATGAGTTTCGGGCTCCCCGACCGGGGCACGCACGACTGGACCCTGGACGAGGAAGCGGCCCGCCCGCTGATCCGCCGGGCACTGGACGCCGGGATCAACTTCTTCGACACGGCCAACGTCTACTCCGACGGCACCAGCGAGGAGATCGTGGGCCGCGCGCTCACGGACTACGCCCGCCGCGACGAGGTCGTCATCGCCACCAAGGTCAACGGCGCCATGCACGAGGGCCCCAACAGCTGGGGTCTGTCCCGCAAGGCCATCATGACCGAGATCGACAACAGCCTCACCCGTCTCGGCACCGACCACGTGGACCTCTACCAGATCCACCGCTTCGACCCGAACACCCCGGTCGAGGAGACCATGGAGGCCCTGCACGACGTGGTCAAGGCGGGCAAGGCCCGCTACATCGGGGCGAGTTCGATGTACGCCTGGCAGTTCGCCAAGATGCAGCACGCGGCCGATCTCCACGGCTGGACGCGCTTTGTGTCCATGCAGAACCACTACAACCTCCTCTACCGCGAGGAGGAGCGCGAGATGCTGCCGCTGTGCCAGGACCAGAGCGTCGCCACCCTGCCGTGGAGCCCGCTCGCCAGGGGCCGTCTCACCCGTGACTGGGGCACCGTCACCGAGCGCAGCGAGAACGACGCGTTCGGCCGCACCCTCTACCAGGAGGGCGACCGCGAGATCGTCGACGCCGTCACCCGCATCGCCGGTGAACGCGGCCTCCCCCGCGCCCGGATCGCCCTCGCCTGGCTGCTCGGCCGCCCCACCGTCGCCGCGCCCATCGTCGGCGTCGGCAAGCCCCACCACCTGGACGACGCCGTGGCCGCCCTCGACCTCACCCTCACCGAGAAGGAGACGGAGGAACTGGAGCGGCCCTACACCCCGCGCGCGGTCCGGGGCAACGAATCGCCGGGGGCGGCGGCCACCGAGATCCAGGCCCTGCGGCCCGCGCCGGGTGCCCGGCCCCGCGTGTGAACCACTGAAGTGCGCCCGGCCGCGCGGGTTTCACCTCCGTGCGCCGGGCGCGCTCGTCAGGGGCGGGCGTACTCCAGGCGCACGGTCGTGGCGAGGCGGGCCATGGCCTCCTCGGCGCCCTCCCGGTCCGTCTTGTCCAGCAGGGCGAGCGCGTCCGCCGCGGCCAGCCGTACCCGCTGGGGCACCTCGTCGAGTGCGGCCATGCGGTAGGCGACGGTCCGCCGGGCCTCCCGCTCCTCCGGGGTGACACCGCTCGGCCCGGTCCGGGGGAAGACGGCGGCCTCGTACGCGGTCACATGGATCAGCACCCCGTGGGCGATGCCCTCGGCGTACCCCCGCTGCCCGGCCTGCCGCTGGGCGAGGGCGAACTGCGCCATGGCCCGCCGCCGGACGATCAGGGCCCCCACCATTCCGACCAGCCCCGCGCACACCGCCGCGCCCAACGCGACGAGGCCGCCGCCGAGCAGGGCGCCGATGAGGGCGCCCGCTGCCATCAGCAGACAGGTCAGGCCGGTGGTCAGCAGCAACAGGGCACGCGCGGGAGTGAAGGACGCCATGGCGAGCAGTGTCTCAGCTTCTCCCCTGCACACGAACGGACCCTCACCTTCCATCACCCCTCCCGGCTCCCTTCCTCCCCTCCACCAACTACCCACCGTCCGACCAAGATCGGAGTTCTGCATAGGGTGTGGGCTGTGACGGACGCCATGACCAGTGCGGCCGTCGCTCACCAGAACGTGCTCCTAGGGGGGAGACCGCCGTCCGATGAACCAGATCCTTTACGCGGGGGCCATAGGCCTGTTCCTGACGCTCGTCGGCACACCGCTGTTGATCAAGCTACTGGCCCGCAAGGGCTACGGGCAGTTCATCCGTGACGACGGCCCGCGCGGCCACCTCGGCAAGCGCGGCACGCCCACCATGGGGGGCATCGCCTTCATCCTGGCCACCCTCCTCGCGTACGCCGCGACCAAGGTGGTCACCGGCGAGAGCCCCACCTACCCCGGTGTGCTGGTGCTCTTCCTGATGGCGGGCATGGGGGTCGTCGGCTTCCTCGACGACTACATCAAGATCGTGAAGCGGCGTTCGCTGGGCCTCAGGGCGGGCGCGAAGATGGCTGGGCAGCTGATCGTCGGCATCGTCTTCGCCCTGCTGGCCATCCGGTTCGCGGACGACCGGGGACAGACACCGGCCTCCATGAAGCTGTCCTTCGTCACCGACTTCGGCTGGACCATCGGCCCGGTCCTGTTCGTCGTCTGGGCCCTGTTCATGATCCTCGCCATGTCGAACGGCGTGAACCTGACGGACGGACTGGACGGCCTCGCCACCGGCGCGTCCGTCATGGTCTTCGGCGGCTACACCTTCATAGGGCTGTGGCAGTTCCAGAACTCGTGCGTCAACGCCATGGAACTCACCGACCCCGCCTCCTGTATCGAGGTACGCGACCCCCTCGACCTCGCGGTCGTGGCCGCCGCGCTGATGGGCGCCTGCTTCGGGTTCCTGTGGTGGAACACCTCACCGGCGAAGATCTTCATGGGCGACACCGGCTCCCTCGCCCTCGGCGGCGCCCTCGCGGGTCTCGCGATCTGCTCCCGCACGGAACTGCTGCTGGCCATCCTGGGCGGGCTCTTCGTCCTGATCACCCTCTCCGTGATCATCCAGGTGGGTTCGTTCAAGCTGACCGGAAAGCGGGTCTTCCGGATGGCCCCGCTCCAGCATCACTTCGAACTGAAGGGCTGGTCCGAGGTCCTCGTCGTGGTCCGCTTCTGGACGATCCAGGGCATCTGCGTGATCGTCGGCCTCGGCCTCTTCTACGCGGGCTGGGCGGCGGGCTGAGCCACCGGCCGGGTCGCGGCACCGGACTACAGCCCCCCGTTCGCCCCCATCCCGCTGCGCACCGCCCTCAGATGGTCCGCCAGGGGGCCGAGGCCCACGTCGTGGCGGCGTTCGTCGACCGTCTCGGGGTGGCGGACGGGGTACGGGAAGAGAGTTCGGGGGTTGACGCGGGTGCCGTAGAACTGGGGCTGGCCGAGTTCCACGGCGCAGTGGTCGGCGATATAGGCGTGGTGCACGGCGGGGCAGCGGCCGTCCGCCACCGCCTCGGCTATCAGATCCCGGCAGGTGAGCTGGAAGCCCAGGTCGGGGGAGTGCAACAGCAGGACCAGGGCCGCTGTCGAGGCGGGGTCGCCCACCAGATCGACGGTGGGCCAGCCGTGCCGGGCGACGATCGCCCGCAGGGCGTCCCCGTTGCCGGCCCGGCACTCGGTGATACGGCCGCGGGCCTCGGCGGTGGGCGCCGACCGCGCCTCATGGGCGAGCCGCCGCTCGTCCTCGGCCCGGCGCGTCAACTCGGCGGCGAGGACCCGCCCCCGCGCCACCGGGGTGCCGGCCGGTGGATGTTCCCTGGCAGGTTTCACGATCGGGGCGTCTTTCACGTCGGCTCCCTCACGGCGAGTGAGAACCACACTTTCTTGCCCACGGCCCCCGGGTCCGGCGGCTCGGTGCCCCAGTCGTCGGCCAGCGCCGCCACGATGGACAGCCCCCGCCCCGACTCGGCGGCCCCGTCCACCCGTCGGGGCCGGGGCAGCGCGGGAGAGGAGTCGGCGAGCGTCACCCGCAGTTCGCGCTCGGAGCATTCGACGAGGACGCGGATGGTGTCCGTGGGCTCGGTCCCGGTGTGCCGTACGGCGTTGGCGAACAACTCGTCCGTGGCGAGCACGACATCGTCGACCATCGAGGACAGCCCCCAGAGTGTGAGGTGCGCGCTCACCATGCGCCGTACTCCTTGGGCGCGGGAGGGGTGTGCGGGTACCGCCATCTGGAAGAGGCGGGACCGCCTGAGCGAGATCAAGGGAGCACCACCGCGCTCGCCGGTCGCCCACTGACTGCCGTCATCGAGTTCCTCCTGGTTGTGCTCAGCCACCGGTGCTGTTGTCGAAGACAACAGCACCGGGCACACAAAACACCAGGTGGTGGAAGGGTTGTGCAGTTGCGGGCGAGTAGTGGCGCGAGCTGTATGTTCGCCACCATGGCGAACGTGTACGACAGCCCGCCCCGGCCGGAGCGGCAGGTCCCCGCCGGGTGGCCCGGTATGCGGGGCAAGACAGTGGTGGTCACCGGCGGCAGCCGTGGCCTGGGCGAGGGCATCGTGCGGCTCCTTCTCGCGGAAGGGGCCAGGGTCGCGACCTGTGCGCGGGGGAAGGCGGGGCTGGCGGCGCTGGGGGCGTCCCTCACGGGTGACGAGCGGGCCCGTCTGTTCACCGAGGATCTGGACGTGAGGGAGCCGGAGCGGCTGGAGCAGTTCGTCACCACGGCAGCGAAACGTTTCGGCGACAGGGGGAGCGAGGAGGCCTCCGGCACGGCGGACTCCGCGGCGGAGGCCTCCGCCGCCGCGAACTCCGAGGTGGCGGCCTCGGACACCGCGCGCTCCGCAGCGGCGGGCCTCGACGGCGTCGTCGCCTGTGTCGGCGGCTCCCGGGGCGGCACCTTCGAACAGGCCGGCGTGGCCGACTGGTGGGCCACCTGGGACCTCAACGTCGGTCACACCGTCCGCCTGGTCCGCGCCGCACTGCCGCATCTGCGGGCCGCCGACGGCGGCTCGGTCGTGCTGATCAGCTCCGTCTCCGGCTGGAAACCGGGGCCGAACGCCCAGTACGGCGCGGCCAAGAGCGCCCTGATCCATCTGGCCGCCTCCCTCGCCCGTGAACTGGGCCCCGACGGCATCCGCGTCAACGCCGTGTCACCGGGATCGATGCTGATCCCGGGCCGCCGCTGGGCCCGTATGCGCGAGGCCGACCCACAGGCGTACGACGCCTTCGTGGGCGCCGAGTTGCCGATGGGCGCCTTCGTCACCCCGCGCGAGGTGGCCCGTACGGTGGTGTTCCTGCTCTCCGACTGGGCGACCGGGGTCTCCGGCGCCCATCTGCCCGTGGACCGCGCCCAGAACGCGCCCTCGCCGGACGGGTATTGAGCACCGCTGGGTGCGCGGCCTCGCGAGCCGCAGCCGGCCGGGTCAGGCGGCCGCCCCCAGCACCACCCGTGACCGGCGTTCGAAGTCCTGGACCAGGGGCTCATGGCGGCGGGGGGCGAGACGGCCCCGGAAGTCCCGCAGGGCCTGGATGGAGCGCTCGCTGTGGACCCCGCTGAGCGCGTCCAGGGCGTCGGTGGCGGTGGCGATCGCCTCGTCCAGACGGTTCTGCTGGAGGTGGGCCGTGGCCAGGACGGACCGGCTGATGGCCTGGCGGCGGCGCCGGTCGGCGTGGGCGCGCACCGACTCTCCGGCGGTGTGCTCGGCCTGCGCGGCGAGGCCCAGATCACGGAAGCAGACCGCCGACTCGGCCTGGAGATAGTGGTGGTCGAGGAACCGCACCCACGGCGACTCCTGCGCCGCGCCCCGACTCGCGTCGAGCTGCTTCTCCGCCGCGCGCAGCGCCTCGGCGGTCTCGCGCGGCCGGCCGAGGGCGGCGTGGCCGCGCGCGGACATGGCGTGCAGCCGCATCAGCCCGAGCGGACTGCCCGCGTCCTTGGCGGTGGCGACCCCGGCCCGGGCCAGGGCCACCCCCTCGTCGGGGCGGCCCAGACTGGTCGCCAGATGGGACAGCCCGGCCAGGATCTGCCCGCCGAGGACATGGTCGTGGCCCTCCGCGCAGAGCCTGAGCCCCTGGGTCATGTACCGCTGGGCCAGGCCGTACTCCCCGGCGTCGTACGAGCTCCAGCCCGCCATCGCGGCGAGCCGGGCCGCGGCGGCGAACAGCTGCCGGCGCTGGTGGGACGGGATGCCGCGCTGCTGGAGCATCGGGATGACCTCGGTGGTCAGATACTGCACGATGCTGGTGCGGACCCCGCCGCCGCCGTAGTGGTTGTCCATCTCGTCGAACATGCGGATCATCGCGTGGACCTGCTCCACCGGCCCCGCACCCGACACCGACGTCAGCGGCGCGGTGTCCCGCTCCTCCACCAGCCAGAGCAGCCAGGCTCTTTGAGGGTTCGTCAGCGCGCCCGGCACGAACGGCACCGAACCCAGCAGACTCCGCCGGGAGATGTCCGTGGAACCCAGCTCGGCCAGCGTGTGCAGGGTCTCCGACACGTTCTCCACGTACATCAGGGCACGCCCCGTCACCGGCCGCCCGCGATCGAGCGGGAATCCCACGTCCGCCGGGGTCAGGGCGCGGCCCAGCCGTTCCCCGAGGACGGCCGCGATCAGCTCCGGGGTGGTGCCCCGGGGCTGCTGTCCCTGGAGCCAGCGGGTGACGGAGGCCTTGTCGTAGTTGGTCTCCAGGCCCTGACAGCGGCCCAGCTCATTGACCCTGAGGGCGAGGGAGGCGTACGAGCAGCCCGCCTCCTTCAGGGCTGCCGCCAGCGGCTTGTTGGGCCCGCCGGTTCCCTTCACCGGGTTCCTAGGTAATCCGTTCGTCACGGCGGCCATCCAGGTCTCGCATCGGGTGTCGGCGCGCGGTTCGGCCCGTACCCGCCATGGCGCCAACTGCTGGGCGGGCCGGAGGAGTTCGAGAGACCTCAAGGAACACCGCGCACTGTGTGCGCCAGGTCACCCGATCACTATGGTGGCCGAACGACACAGCCCGCAACCTGCGTTCTGATAATTTCAGAATGAACTGCAAGGACCTGTCGGTGTCAATGGATCGCGTGGCACACTGCACGCTGTGAATCCCGCCCCGGGAGGTTGCACGTGAGTGAGACCCGCGTCGGAGGGACCGCCCCGGCGGCGCCCACAGTCCTGCGCATGGTCCTCGGCAAAAGGCTCCGGCAGCTGCGGGAGCAGGCCGGAGTCTCGTTCGACGAAGCCGCCCGCGTCATCGAGGTGACCGCGCTGACGGTCCGCCGCATGGAGAAGGCCGAGGTCGGCCTCCGTGTCCCCTACGTCAAGGAGCTGTTGCGCACCTACGGGGCATCCACGACCGAGATCGACGAGTTCATCTCCCTGGCCCGGAAGGCCAACCGGCCCGGCTGGTGGCACAAGTTCCGCGATGTGCTGCCCGACTGGTTCAGCGCCTTCGTCAGCCTGGAGAGTGAAGCGCAGGTCATCCGCCTTTACGAACCCCAGTACGTCCCCGGCCTGTTGCAGACCCGCGACTACGCAGCCGCACTGATGCGGGTCGGCTTCCCGAACGCCGGAGCCGACGAGATCGAACGCCTGGTGGCCCCGCGCCTGAGGCGCCAGGACC
Organism: Streptomyces sp. NPDC002643; assembly: GCF_053592555.1. Taxonomy (NCBI): domain Bacteria; kingdom Bacillati; phylum Actinomycetota; class Actinomycetes; order Kitasatosporales; family Streptomycetaceae; genus Streptomyces; species Streptomyces sp. NPDC002643. The sequence continues at coordinate 135,742 of NZ_JBSFVY010000013.1, read as the reverse complement.
TGCTGGTCAAACCCGAGGCGCCTGCCCTCTGGGCGATCCTCGACGAGACCGTACTGCGCCGACCCGTCGGCGGCCGGGAGGTGATGCGGGCCCAGATCGACCGGCTGGCCGAAGCCACCGAGCGGCCCAAGATCAGAATCCAGATCATGCGTTTCGCGGCGGGCCCGCACCCCGGTGGGTACGGCCCGTTCCACTACTTCCGGTTCGGCTTCTCCGAACTGCCCGACATCGTCTACACCGAGGGCCTCGCGGGCGCCCAGTACTTCGACCAGCCCGTGGACGTGGTGACCTATCTGGAGGTACTCGACCGGATGTCTGTCCAGGCGGAACCGGTGGCCCGGACCAAGGACATCCTGGCGGAACTGCGCGAGGAGTTGTGAATCGTGGCATCCGACCGACCCACCCGCAGCGGCATTCCCGCACCCGACCTCGGCTCCGAGGGCTGGCGCAAACCCTGGAGCGGCCCCAACGCCGGCGCCTGCGTCGAGGCCAAGCGCCTGCCCGACGGCAGCGTCGCCCTACGTCAGTCCACGGACCCCGAGGGCCCGGCGCTCGTCTACTCCCGCGAGGAGATGATCGCCTTCCTCGAAGGGGCCAAGGCCGGCGAGGCCGACTTCCTGGTCGCCTGAGACACGCGGGGCGACCGGACGACGAGCTTTCCGGTCGCCCCGCGGATCACTACGCCCGCACAACCGGACAACCCCCGCACGGGCTCCCGTCGCCCACGACCCCCGCACAGACTGGGGGCGTTGACGACCGCCGCGCACCACGCGAAGGGAACGGCATGCGGGGATGACCCCGACGACCACGCTCACCCAGTACCGGACGCTGATCATCGAGGGCCACGAAGGGCTCGGCCGGACCCGTCTGATCGCCGAACTCGCCCACCTCGGCTTCCAGATCCGCCATATGCCGACCTCTCCCCACCACCTCGACCCCGCCCTGCCCTACCGCGAACTCCTCGCCCGACCGGGCCGGCTGGCCGTCGACAGCGCCCTCGTCGCGGAACTCGTCTACGGCCCCCTGCGCCGGGGCCGCTCCCGCGTCACCTGGATACAGGCCCTGGACTTCGCCGAGGCCGTCGCCGAACGCGACGGAGCCATGCTCCATCTGACCTCCGCGAACGAGCAGGGCCCCGAGCCGCGCCGGGGGTCGGACGGCGAGACGACGGAGGCCATGGAGGCGGCCATCGCCTACACCAGGGCGTTCCGCACACTTGCCCAGCATGTGCCCGTGGTGAACGTACGCGTGGGCGAACCGGGCCGCCCCATCCGTGCACCCGCAGCTCAGCAGTGCCAACTTTGGCGAAATACAAGGCAGTTGACGGTAGGTTAGCGAAGACGACGTGATGCGAGGCAGGAGAGTTCTCATGGCAGACGGCAGCCGCACCCCCGATCAGGAAGCCCTGTCGAAGATCGACACCACGGTGCCCCACTCGGCCCGCATCTGGAACTACTGGATGGGCGGCAAGGACAACTACGAGGTCGACCGAGTCGCCGGCGACGCCTACAAGGAGATCGCCCCCAACATCGAGACGATGGCCCGCGCCTCCCGCGTCTACCTCATCCGTACGGTCACCTTCGCCGCCCGTGACCTCGGCATCCGCCAGTTCCTCGACATCGGCACCGGCCTGCCGACGTACGACAACACCCACCAGGTCGCCCAGAAGACCGCCCCCGAGTCCCGCATCGTCTACGTCGACAACGACCCCCTCGTGCTGCGCCACGCCCAGGCCCTGCTGACCAGCACGCCCGAGGGCGTGACCGACTACATCGACGCCGATCTGCACCAGCCCGACAAGATCCTCGAAGCCGCCGAGAAGATCCTCGACTTCGGCAAGCCCGTCGCCCTGATGCTCATGGGCATCCTCGGCCACATCCAGGACTACGAGGAGGCCAAGAGCATCGTCCGCACGCTCCAGGCCGCCCTGCCCTCCGGCAGCTACTTCATCCACTACGACAGCACCGACACCGACGCCGAGCTCAAGCGGGCCCAGGACGGCTACGACGACACCGGCGCCGTCCCCTACGTCCTGCGCAGCCCCCGCCAGCTCACCGCGTACTACGAGGGCCTCGAACTGCTGGAGCCCGGCATCGTCTCCTGCCCCCTGTGGCGCCCGGAGCCGGGCACGGCCCCCGAGCCGACGGACGTGTACGGGGGAGTGGCCTACAAGCCGTAGGCGAACCCGCCGGCAGCGGTCACGCTCCGCACACCGGGGCCGGCCCGGACCGAGTCACGCCTGCGTGTGCCGTACGCACGCCACGACGACATCGCGCAGGCTGCCCGTCCGCTCCAGCACCTCGCGCTGGACCCGGGCGCCGTTGCCGCGCCGTGTCAGCTCCGCGAGGGCGCCCCGGACCCGCTCCAGGTCCTCGTTGTCGACGAGCGCGTCCCGGACATGGTCGAGGAGCGAGCGGATGACATCGGCGGCGGGGCGGGGCCGCATGGTGGCGGGGTCCAGCAGCTTGTCCGACATGCCCGACCGGCTCGCCCGCCAGGTCGCGAGCCGCAGCAGTTCGGGGGTGTGCCCCAGCGGCTCCACGCCCGTGTGCCACTCGCGGGCGGCGGTGTCGACGAGACCACGGGTGAGGGCGGCGACGAGAACCGTGGTGTCGGGATGCAGACAGACGTCCGCCACCCGGATCTCGACGGTCGGATAACGCGGGGAGAGCCGCGCGTCGAAGTACACCATGCCCTCGTCCAGAAGGACCTGGGTGGCCAGCAGCTCCTCCACATACCGGTGGTAACGCTCCGGCGTGCCGAAGATCTCCGCCGGACCGGCCATCGGCCACCGGTCCCACACCTGGCTGCGGAAGCTGGCGTAGCGGGTGTCGCAGCCCTGCCAGAACGGCGAGTTGGCGCTCAAGGCGGTGAGGACGGACAGCCAGGGGCGGATACGGTCCAGTACGCCGACGCCCTCGTCCTCCGAGTCGACCGACACATGGACATGGCAACCGCAGACCAGCATGACCTGCGAGTTCAGCCCGAACTCCCGGGTCAGCCAGCCATAGCGGCTGTCCGGGGTGATCGTCGGCCGCACCGGCAGCGGTGACGTGGCGAGGGCGGCCACCGCGCTGCCCAGGCCCTCGGCATGGCGGGCGGCGTCCTTGCGGCAGCGGATGATCTCGGCCCCCAGCTCACCCATCCCGGTCTGCGGATGGGTGGCCAACTCAAGCTGTTCGTCGTGGAGTTCCTTCTCGAACACATCCTGACCCGCGCCCTCCCGTGCCGCTCGGGCCAGCATCGCCGCCGCCCGCGCCTGCGGCTCGCCGGTCTCGGGGTCGACCAGGAGAAGTTCTTCTTCCACTCCGACAGTGCGCACGTGTGTGGCCCTTCCCGCTAAGTGGTGACAGCCGCGTGTCCACGGCCCACGCCGGGACACCTCGCCGGGCAGGTGCGTCCAGGCTTGCCTGACCAACGCGCCGCACCTCGAAACCTACGATCAGGACACATAGCGGGAGAAGGACCCCGAAGTGGCGAAATAGCTCCGCAGGGCGCCGCCGGACCGCCGCCGGGGACCGGGCGGCGGGCATGCGGGAGCCGGCCGGGGCGGGGCGCCACCGGTCCATGAGCCCGGCTCACGACCATGGGGTCACTCCCTTCTCCCGGGAACCGGAAAAGAGTGCGGGGCCCGGGACCGCGGGGGCCCGCGGGCGTTCGCCGAGTACCCCCTCCCCGACTGCTCACCCGGTCGGACCGCCCAGGGCCATTGTGAACACCCCGGGCCCGTCCCGCGAACCGGCGGAAGAGGCGGCGGAACATCGGGGGGCCCTACTCCATCCGGCTTGTGGGAGCGCTCCCAGGATTGGAGAATACGGCGATGACCCCGTCTCCCGCGATACGCCCGTACCGCCCCGAGGACCGCGGCGCCCTCCATGACATCTGCGTCCGCACGGCCCACAACGGCGGAGACAGCCGCCCCTTCTACCAGGACCCCGACATCTTCCCGGCGACCTTCGCCACCCCTTACGCCCAACTGGAGCCGGAGCTGACGTTCGTCCTGGACGACGGGGAAGGGCGGGCGGTCGGGTACATCCTCGGCACCGCGGACACCACCCGGTTCGTGGAGCGCTTCCGCCGTGAGTGGCTACCGCTGGTGACGGACCGCTTCCCGCCCCGGCCCGGCCCGCCGACCACCCCGGACGAGGCGATCATGGAGCTGCTGCACCGCCCCGAACGCATGATCGTCCCGGAGCTCGCGGCCTACCCGGCCCATCTCCACATCGACATCCTCCCCGCCTGGCAGGGACGGGGGCACGGTCGGACCTTGATGCGTACGTTCCTGGGAGCGCTGCGGGACAGATCGGTCGGGTCCGTCCATCTGGCCATGGTCAGCACCAACGCCCCCGCCCGTGCCTTCTACGACCGCCTGGGCTTCCATGAGGTAGAGGTCCCGGATGCCGGGTCGGTGACGTGTCTGGGGCGGACGACGGGCTCGCTCGGCGGTCTGTGACGCGGTGGCCCGCGGTCTGTGGTGCGGTGGGGTGGCCGGCGCCGCGCGGACTGGGATCTGCGCGGCGCCGGCGTTCGGCCGGTCCCGGGACCGTACCGGGACCGACGCGTCCGGGGGTGGGAGGGCGAGACGTCAGGGGTGCTGGGTCAGATAGCCGCCCATGGCGGTGAAGTACTCGGTCGCCGTCAGTTCGCGTCCGTCCTCGGTCCGTACTCGGGTGATGGCCAGGCCGTGGTTGCGGCCCGTGCGGGCGTCGGCCCCGGCGACGATCACCACGCCGTCGCCCTCGCGGTAGAAGATCCGGCCGGGCGTACCGCCGTAGCGGCCCTCGGAGACCACGGCCGCGAGGACCTCCAGGCGCTTGCCCCTGTGGAAGGTGAAGGCGCTCGGGTACGGTTCGGACTGGGCGCGGACCAGGCGTTCGAGGTCCTCGGCCGGCCAGTTCCAGTCGATGCGGATGTCGTCCTCGGCCCGCTTGTGGAAGAAGCTGGCCTGGGAGCGGTCCTGCTGGGTGAACTCCGTTTGCCCCGAGGCGATGAGGTCGAGCGCGCCGATGGTGACCGGGGCGATCAGGTCGACGGTCTTGTGGAAGAGGTCGGTGGCCGTGTCCTTGGGGCCGACCGGGACCGCCTCCTGGCGGACGATGTCACCGGCGTCGAGTTCGTCGTTCATCATGTGCGCGGTGACGCCCACCTCGGACTCGCCGTTGATCAGGGCCCAGATCAGCGGGGAGAAGCCGGCGTACTTCGGCAGCAGTGAGTCATGGACGTTCAGGGTGCCGTGGCGCGGCAGGCCGAAGATGCGCGGGGGAATCCAGGTGCGCCAGTTGTTCGCCACGATGATGTCCGGGTCGGCCTCCTTGAGGCGCTCGAACAGCTCGTCGTCATCGGGTCGGTTGCGGATCACCACCGGGACACCGTGCTCCTCGGCGAGGTCGGCGACCGAGTCGCTCCAGATCTTCTCGTAGGCGTGCTCGCTCTTGGGGTGGGTCACCACGAGGACCACATCGTGTTCGGAGTCCAGGAGGGCTTGGAGGGTGCGGTGCCCCCAGGTCTGGTAGCCGAACATGACGACCCGCATGGGGACCTCCTTGAGGCAGGGACTGACCCGGGTCAGTAAAGCAAGGCTTACCTTAGTTTTCAATGGGCCCGCCATGCGCCCCAGTTGATGACCGCCGATGCCCGGTTGCCCGTTTCGCCCTATCGACAGTTTCACAGGATTAGCTTAGGCTCACCTAAGTTTGAGTGCGTCGTTCTGTCGGCGTGCCCACTCTTCGCACATTCCCCACATCTGACAGGCGTCAGCCCCGCACGATGGGAGTGACATGTCACAGGTTCTTCCTGATGACTCTTCACCGGTCCACGACCTCATAGGGATTGGCTTCGGGCCGTCCAATGTGGCCATGGCGATCGCACTCGGCGAGCACAACGCGCGTGCCGGCCGGCAGGAGGCGATCAACGCTCACTTCTTCGAGCAGCAGCCGCGCTTCGGGTGGCACCGAGGCATGCTGATCGACGACGCGACCATGCAAGTCTCCTTTCTCAAGGACCTGGTGACGCTCCGGAACCCGGCCAGCGAGTTCAGCTTCCTCTGCTACCTCAAGAGCAAGGGCCGGCTGATCGACTTCATCAACCACAAGAACCTCTTCCCGCTGCGGGTAGAGTTCCACGACTACTTCGAGTGGGCCGCGGCCCAGGTCGAGGACATGGTCTCCTACGGCCATGAGGTCGTCGGCGTCGCGCCCGTCGTCCGTGACGGGGTGGTCGACCACCTGGAAGTGACGGTCCGTTCGGGGGAGGGGCTGGGCGTGCACCGGGCCCGCAACCTCGTCATCGGGACCGGGCTGCGCCCGCTGATGCCGGAGGGCGTGGAGCGCGGCGAGCGGGTCTGGCACAACTCCGAACTGCTGGCGAAGGTCGAGGGGTTGGACGGCACCTCGCCCTCCCGGTTCGTCGTCGTGGGCGCAGGACAGAGCGCCGCCGAGAACGTCGCCTATCTGCACCGGCGCTTCCCCGAGGCCGAGGTCTGCGCGGTCTTCTCCCGTTACGGCTACAGCCCCGCCGACGACAGCAGCTTCGCCAACCGCATCTTCGACCCCGGCGCGGTCGACGAGTACTTCGAGGCGCCCGAGGCCGTCAAACGCCGGCTGATGGACTACCACGGCAACACCAACTACTCCGTGGTGGACATCGATCTGATCGACGACCTGTACCGGCAGATGTACCGGGAGAAGGTCCTCGGCACCGAGCGGCTGCGCTTCCTCAATGTGTCGCGGCTCTCCGAGGTCAAGGAGACCCCGGCCTCGGTCCGTGCCACCGTGACCTCCCTCGTCACCGGCGAGGAGTCCTTCCTCGACGCGGACGTGGTGGTCTTCGCCACCGGCTACAGTCCGGCCGACCCCCTTGGTCTCCTCGGCGAGGTCGCCGACCGCTGTCTGCGGGACGACGAGGGCCGGGTCCGCGTCGAACGCGACTATCGCATCGCGACCGACCCCGCACTGCGCTGCGGCATCTATCTGCAGGGCGGCACCGAGCACACGCACGGCATCACGTCGTCCCTGCTCTCCAACACCGCCATCAGGGTCGGCGAGATCCTGGACTCGCTCCTCGCCCGCGACCCGAAGTCGACCTTCGGAGAGAAGCCGGCCGTCGACGAGGCCCGGACGACGGGCAGCGGCGCCCGCTAGTCCACCGGTCTGCGGCTCGCGCCGCCAGGCCGTCGGCCAGGCAACCTGTCGTGTGATCAAAGGGATAACGTACGTCGACATGGGCACGACTGCAGTGGAGCGCCCCGCGCCCAGGGGCTCAACGAGGGCCCGTCGCCGGCGGGTTGTGGGCTTGGGCATGCTCGCGGTGATCCTCGTGATCGCGGCGATGGTGTCATTGGCCGTGGGAGCGCGTGCGTTGAGCCCGGCCGAGGTGTGGCACGGGATGTTCGCGGCGCCGGACTCCGACCAACGGCTCACCGAGATCAGGCTCATCGTGGAGACCGTCAGGGTGCCCCGGACGGTCCTCGCGATCGTGGCCGGGATCGCCCTCGGCATCGGCGGTGCGCTGATCCAGGGGTACACCCGCAACCCCATCGCCGACACGGGCCTGTTGGGCGTGAACTCCGGGGCGTCGTTCGCGGTGGTGACGGCGATCGCCGTGTTCGGGTTCTCCAACCCGTTCCAGTACGTCTGGTTCGCGTTCCTGGGCGCGGCGGTCGCCGGTGTCGTGGTGTTCGGGCTGTCCAGCATCGGGCGCGGCGCCGGCAATCCGCTGACACTCGCCCTGGCCGGTCAGGGCGTCACGGTGTTCCTCGCCGCGATGACCACGGCGGTCTCGCTGTCGGACAACGCGGCGCTGAACGTGCTGCGGTTCTGGAACTCCGGCTCGCTGGTCGGGGTCGGATTCGATGTCATCTGGCCGGTGACCGTGTTCATCGGGGCCGGCCTGGTACTGGCGTTGATCACGCTGCCCGCCCTCAACCTGCTCAACCTGGGCGACGACGTGGCCCGCGCGCTCGGTGTGAACATCGCGCTGAGCCGGACCGTCGGCATCGCCTCGATCACCCTGCTGGCCGGCGCGGCCACGGCGGCGTGCGGCCCCATCGCCTTCCTCGGACTGATGGTGGCCCATGTCGCCCGGTATCTGACCGGCCCGGACTACCGCTGGCTGGTGCCGTACGCCGGTCTGCTCGGTGCCGTCGTCCTGCTGGTCTGCGACATCGTGGGCCGACTGGTGGTGCGTCCGGGCGAGTTGGACGCCGGTGTCGTCGTCTCCCTCCTCGGCGCCCCCTTCTTCGCGGTGCTGGTGTGGCGCGGAAAGTTCAAGAACGCATGAACGGGGGGGATGTGAAGGCGAGCGGGACGGACGTGACGGCGAGCGGGGCGGATACGAGCGGGACCGATATGAAGGCGAGCGGGGCGGACGTAACAGCGGATGGGACGGACACGAGCGGGTCGGATCGGCAGCCGTCGGCGACACCGGGCGTACGGCTCGGCCCGGTGTCGTTCGTGTGGCGGCCCTGGATGGTGGGCGTCACGCTGCTGCTGGCGGCGGTGACCTTCCTGCTGTTCTGTCTGTCCATCGCGGTCGGGGACTTCCCCATCGGTCTGCCCCAGGTCGTCGCCACGATCCTGGGCCGGGGCGAGCAGGTCGACGAGTTCGTGATCATGGACCTGCGGATGCCGAGGGCGCTGGCCGGAGCCGTCGTCGGCGTCGCGCTCGGAGTCTCCGGCGCGCTCACCCAGTCCATCGCGCGCAATCCGCTGGCCAGCCCGGACGTTCTGGGCATCACCAGCGGAGCGAGCACGGTCGCGGTGTTCCTGGTGACGGTGTCGGGCGGGGCCGCGGCCGCGATCACCGACTCCGTGGGGCTCTCCGCGGCGGCGCTCCTGGGCGGACTCGGTACGGGCCTGCTGGTGTACTTCCTGGCGTGGCGGCGCGGTATCGACGGCTTCCGGCTCATCCTCATCGGTATCTCGGTGAGCGCCGTGATGGAGGCGATCACGACCTGGCTGCTCGCCAAGGCCGACATCAGGGATGTGGCCCAGGCACAGGCGTGGCTGGTCGGCTCGCTCGACAACCGGTCGTGGGAGCAGGTCACGGTGGCACTGTGGGGCACGCTCGCCCTGCTGGTCGTCGTGGCCGGAACCGCCTTCCAGTTCAAGCCGATGCACCTCGGTGACGAGGTCGCCGCCGGCCTGGGCGTGCGCCACGGGGCGGTACGGGCGGTGCTGCTGCTGTGCGCCGTGCTGCTGGCCGGTGCGGCGGTGAGCGCGGCGGGCCCGGTGCCGTTCGTCGCGCTGGTGGCACCGCAGGTGGCGATGCGTCTGACGAGGTTCCCGACACCGCCGTTGGTCGCCTCCGGAGTGGTGGGCGCGCTGCTGCTGCTCGGCTCGGACCTGGTCGCGCGCACGGTGCTCACGACCGGTCTCCCGGTCGGTGTGGTGACCGCCGCGATCGGCGGGCCCTTCCTCGTGTACTTGCTGGTGCGCGCCAACCGCCGTCAGCTGTAAGAAGTTCGGCAAGCCTGCGTCAAGCCTGAATGAGGGGGCCTTGTGGTCGCTCAGTCCACCACCGGGAGCGCCGGGAGCACCGGGAGCACCGGGGCCGAGTCCATGGTCGGTGCTGATGTCGATGTCGCTGTCGATGACGCCGCACGGCTGTCGGCCCGGGGCATCACGGTCGGGTACGGCACCCGTACCGTCATCGAGGATCTCGACGTCACCATTCCGCCGGGGGTGGTCACCACGATCATCGGCCCCAACGGCTGTGGGAAGTCGACCCTGTTGCGCACCCTGTCCCGGCTGCTGAAGCCGACCAGGGGAAGTGTCGTGCTGGACGGCGAGGACATCGCCAGGCTCAGAACGAGGGACGTGGCGAAGAAACTCGGTCTGCTGCCGCAGTCGCCGGTGGCGCCCGAGGGGCTGACGGTGTCCGATCTGGTGGCGCGTGGACGTCATCCGCACCAGAGCTGGCTGCGCCAGTGGTCCTCGGACGACGCCGATGTCGTCGGGCGGGCGCTCGCCATGACCGGGGTGTCCGATCTGGCCGACCGCCCGGTCGACGCGCTCTCCGGCGGCCAGCGCCAACGCGTGTGGATCTCCATGACATTGGCTCAGGGCACCGACCTGCTGCTCCTCGACGAGCCGACCACGTTCCTGGACCTGGCGCACGCCATCGACGTACTGGACCTGGTGGACGATCTGCATGAGTCGGGGTGCACCGTCGTGATGGTTCTGCACGATCTCAATCTCGCCACGCGGTACAGCGACAACCTCATCGTGATGAAGGACGGGTCGATCCTGATGCAGGGTCACCCGCGTGACGTGATCACCGCCGAACTGCTGCACGAGGCGTTCGGACTGCGGGCCAAGGTGATCGACGATCCGGTCGGGGACCGGCCGCTGATCGTGCCGATGGGCCGCGCTCACGTCCAACTCGGCTAGATATCCATATAGTTACATAAGTAAGGCTAGGCTAACCTCACCCCGAAACGGTAAGGTTTGCCTGCCCTTAGACGGGGGTGGCAGTGGACAGCGCGACAGCAAGGGGAACTCGGATGCTCATCCACAGAACGACGCGGACGACGCGCGGGAAGTCCCGGCGTCGACTGGCGGCGGCACTCTCCGCCGCGACACTCGGCGTCGGCCTTCTCGCCGGATGCGGCGGTTCCGACTCGTCCGACTCGACGGACAAGGCGAGCGACAGCGGCTCGGCCTCGGCGTCGGGTGCGTTCCCGGTCACCGTGGAGCACTTCTTCGGCTCCACCGAGGTCACCAAGGCCCCCGAGCGGGTCGTCACCGTTGGCTACACCGACGACCAGACCGTCCTGGCCTTCGGCGTCAAGCCGGTCGGCATGACCGACCAGTACCCGAACCCGGAGGGCCAGAGCCCCGACATCAACACCCAGTGGCCCTGGACGAAGGACAAGTGGGGCGACAGCAAGCCCGAGGTCATCATGAAGAACGGTGACTCCGGCCCCAACTTCGAGAAGATCGCCTCCCTGCGCCCGGACCTGATCATCGCGGTCTACTCCGAGGTCGACCAGGCCGCCTACGACAAGCTCTCCAAGATCGCCCCCACCGTCGCCCGCACCAAGGCCGAGAAGGAGCCCTTCAGCGCGCCCTGGCAGGACAACGCGCTGCAGATCGCCAAGGCCCTCGGCAAGGCCGACGAGGGCCAGAAGATGGTCGACGACATCCAGGGCCAACTCGACACCGCCAAGAGCGACCACCCCGAACTCGCCGACCAGACCGCCGTCGCGCTGTCCTGGTACGAGAACTCCGTGGCCCCCTTCACCTCCACCGACGTACGCGGCCGACTGGTGTCGGGCATCGGCTACAAGTACCAGACCGAGATCGACAAGATCGCCGACGGCAGCTTCTACACCAAGCTGTCCCCCGAGCGCATCGACCTCGTCGACGTCGACCACATCTTCGTCATCAACGACAAGGCCGACACGGACGCCCTGAAGAAGTTCGAACTCTTCGCCAACCTCGACGCCGTGAAGAAGGGCAACGTGTCGTATCTGCTGGACAGCGAGGGCCCGGCGGTCGGCGCGGCCATCTCCCAGGGCACCCTGCTCTCCATGCCGTACGCCATCGACGAACTCGTCAAGTCGGTCGAGTAGGTGGTGAGCGCCACCGACACGCGCGCCGTCGCCCCGGCGACCCTGCGCACGGCGACCGGACGCGAGGCCACCCGCTGGGTCTCGGCCCACTGCCGCGAGGTGCCCTGGCTGACGGCCGCCACCGTCCTCACCACCGTGGCCGGGGCCGCGCTCCAGGTCCTCCCGGTGCTGCTGCTCGGCCAGGTGGTCGACGGGGTCGTCGGGGGCGAGGACCGCTCGGTCCTGGTCACGATCGGGGTGCTGATGGGGGCCGCCGCACTGTTCGGCGCGGCGGCCACCGCGGTGTCGACCTACCTCATCGGCCGCCTCGGCGCCGATCTCCTCGCCCGGCTCCGCGAAGGCGCCGTCCGCGCGGTGCTGGGCATGCCGAGCGCACGCATCGAACAGGTCGGCAGGGGAGACGTACTGTCCCGCGTCGGCGACGACGTCGCCGTCATCTCCAAGGGCATCCGTACGGCCATCCCCACCGTGTTCTCGGCCGGAGTGCTGGTCGTCATCGCCACGGCCGGCATGTTCGGCCTGGACTGGCGGCTCGGCCTGGCGGGCGCCGGCGCGCTCCCCGCGTACGCGCTGGCCCTGCGCTGGTACCTCCCGCGCTCCGCCCCGCTCTACCAGAAGCAGCGCGTGGCGCAGGCCGATCGTGCGCAGGCGTTCATCAGCGGTCTGAACGGTATCGACACCGTCCGCGCCTACCGGCTTGAGGAGTCCTTCCGCGAGAAGGTCACCGAGGAGTCGTGGCGGGTGCGGAACCTCGGGATCGAGGTGTTCCGCTTCTTCGGCCGGTTCGTCGGCCGGGAGAACCGCGCCGAGTTCATCGGACTGGTCCTCATCATCGTGGTCGGATACGCCCTGTTGGAGGCCGACGCCGCCACACTGGGCGAGGTCTCCGCCGCACCCCTGCTGTTCCACCGGCTGTTCACTCCCCTGGGCAACATCATGTTCACCTTCGACGAGGCACAGAAGTCGGGCGCCAGCCTGACCCGGCTGGTCGGGGTACTCGGGGAGCGCGCCGAGGAACGGCTCGTCGGGGATGTGGACGTGGCACCGGCCGGCGAGGGCTCGTACGGGGTGATCGTGGAGGGGCTGACGTTCAGCTATCCCGACACCGACGAACCCGTGCTGAAGGACGTCGACCTGACCATTCCCGCCGGGGGTTCGCTCGCCCTGGTGGGGGCGACCGGGGCGGGCAAGACGACCCTGGCCGCGCTGATCGCGGGTATCGGCACCCCGCGGTCCGGATCGGTGCGCATCGGGTCGACCGATCTCGCCGGGCTGGACGAGGCCGGGGCGCGGGCCCTGGTGAGCATCCTGACGCAGGAGACCCATGTGTTCTCCGGCCCGCTCGCCGAGGACCTGCGGCTGGCCGCGCCGGAGGCGACCGACGCCGAACTGATGGCCGCGCTGCGCACGGTCGGCGCCGATGGCTGGGTGGAGGCCCTGCCCGAGGGGCTGAACACCCCCGTCGGTGAGGGCGGTGAACGCCTGGACGTCACCAAGGTCGCCCAGATCGCCCTGGCCCGGCTGGTGCTCGGCCGGACGCCCGTGGTGGTCCTCGACGAGTCCACCGCCGAGGCCGGCAGCGAGGGCGCCGCCGAACTGGAGCGGGCCGTACTGGCCGCGTGCGAGGGCCGGACGACGCTGTTCGTGGCGCATCGGCTGACCCAGGCGATGGCGGCCGACCGCATCGCCGTGCTGGACGCCGGACGTGTCGTGGAGCAGGGGACGCACGAGGAACTGGTGGCGCTGGGGGGCCGCTACGCCCGACTGTGGCGGGCCTGGCGAGAAGGCGGCCGGTAACCCTCCTCGGGTGACCCTGATGCAGGTGAGAGCTGACTTTCGTGTCTTGGAAGGGATGCTGGGGCTTCGATGATGGAACCGCGCGCTCGACTCGTACTGCTTTCTCCCAAGCGTCTGGCCGACGTTCGACGGCGCGCGGGGGACTATTCCGACCGGACCATCGCCGAAGCGTGCGCCATCGGGCTGTCCCACTGGGCCGAGGGCCCGAGCCCCGACGGCCTCGACCTCACCCCCGCGACCCTCTTCGCCGATGTCCTCGCCTGGGTCGACAACGGCGGTAGCGGGGGCGGCGGTTGCGAACCGGCGGAAGACGGCTGGCGCATCCTCGTCCCGGCCGGCGTGGAACCGGCGGCGGCCCAGTCCGCGCTGGACGACCTGGCCGACTTCCCCGACCGCCCCCTCGGCACCATCGGCCCCTCCAGCACGGAGGCCAGGCTGGCGGCGCTGGCCCGGTGGAACGACAACGAGGCCCCGCGGCTCCGCCCCACCATCGTCGAGATGTTTCGGGAGCAGGCGCGGAACCGACCGGACGCCGTCGCGATCGTCGATGAGCGAACCTCGCTGACGTATCGTCAAGTGGCCGAGTTGTCAGCCCAGTTGGCGCATCACCTGCTCGAACGCGGGCTCGGTCACGAACAGGTCGTCGGTATCTCCCTCGGCCGCTCCGCCGAGATGGTCGTCGGACTCCTCGGTGTGCTCCAGGCCGGATGCGCCTTCGTGCCCCTAGACCCGCAGTGGCCCGCCGCCCGCAGGGCCGTCGTCATCGAGGACGCCGGGGTCGTCCTGCAGCTCAACGACTCCGGCACCCACGACCCGAGCGAACCGGACGCCGTGGCCGTCGACCTCGACGACTGGAAGTTCGGCTCGTATCCCGTGGAGGCGACCGGGATCACCGTCCACGGCACCGCCCTCGCCTATGTGATCTTCACCTCCGGCTCCACCGGGCGCCCCAAGGGCGCGATGATCCGTCACGAGGCCATCAGCGAACGCCTGTTGTGGCAGGTCAATGAGATCCTCGGCTTCGGCCACGACGACGCCTCCCTGTTCAAGGCGCCCCTGTCCTTCGACATCTCCATCAACGAGATCTTCCTGCCGCTGGTCTCCGGCGGCCGACTGGTCGTCCTGCGCCCCGGCGGCGAACGCGACCCCCACCATCTGCTGAGCGTGATCGCCGGACAACGCGTCACCTTCACCTACCTGGTGTCGTCCATGCTGGACGTCCTGCTGGAGATCGCCGGCGACTCCGGGAAGCTGGACAGCCTGCGGCACGTCTGGTGCGGCGGCGAGGTCCTCACCCCCGAGCTGTACGAACGGTTCCGCACCAGGCTCGACATCCCCATGTACCACGGCTACGGCCCCGCCGAGACGACCATCGGCGTCTCCCACGTCATCTACCGGGGCGCCGCCGAACGCCTGTCGACCTCGATAGGCAAGGCCAACCCCAACACCCAGCTCTACGTCCTGGACGACGAACTCCGCCCGGTCCCCGTCGGAGTCGGCGGCGAACTGTACGTCGGCGGCTTCCTGCTGGGCCGAGGCTATGTGGGAGCGCCCGGCCTCACCGCCTGCCGCTTCGTCGCCAACCCCTTCGCGAGCGACGGCTCCCGGCTCTACCGCACCGGTGACCTCGCCCGGTTCGCCCCGGACGGCTCGCTGGACTTCCTCGGCCGCGCCGACAACCAGATCAAGATCCGCGGGATGCGGCTGGAGATCGAGGACGTCGAGGTCGGCCTCGCCGAACACCCCGGCGTACGGCACACCTGTGTCGTCGCCCGGAAGAACACGGCGGGCGGCACCTACCTCGTGGGCTACGTCATCCCGGCCACCGGCAGCGAGGACCTGAGGGCGGACGACGTCAAGGCCTGGGCCACCGAGCACATGGTCGAGTACATGGTGCCCGCCCACATCGTCGTCATGACCGAGTTCCCGCTGACCGCGAACGGCAAGCTGGACCGCAACGCCCTGCCGGAGCCCGCGATCGGCACCGGCGCCTTCATCCGGCCCACCACCGACGAAGAACGCGCGGTGTGCACGGCGGTCGCGGCCCTGCTGCAACTGGACGAGGTCGGCGTCGACCAGGACTTCTTCCAACTCGGCGGCGACAGCATCCTGGCCATCTCCCTGCTGAGCGCACTCCGCGAGGCCGGCCTCTACGTCACCGCACGGCAGATCTTCACCCACAGCGTCCTCGGCGCCCTGGCGGCCGTGGCGAGCCGTGAGGACAACACCACCGCCGACCACGCCGACGCCGCCACCGGCACCGTCGTCGGCTCGCCCATCGTGCAGTGGCTCGGCGAGACCACCGACGCCATCGACGGCTTCGTCCAGTCCGTCGTGCTCAACACCCCGGCGGAGCTGACCGCCCACACCCTCGACGCGATCCTCACCGCCGTGCTCCGGCACCACCCCATGCTGCGCGCCAGGCTCGTACGCGGCGACCGCTGGAGCTTCGACATCCCGGACGCGGACGAGGTGGTCGCCGGGTGGCAGGAGAGCGACGGTCCGCTCGACGAGTGTGTCGCCCTCGGCACCGAGGCCCTGGACCCGACGGCGGGCGCGATGCTGCGTGCCGTCTGGCGCCGCGAGGCGCGGCAACTGGTCCTGGTCGCCCACCATGTGGTGATCGACGGAGTGTCCTGGCGGGTCCTGATGGAGGACCTGGCCACCGCCTGGCGGCAGCACACCTCGGGCGAACCGATCGAACTCCCGCCGACGGGCACCTCGTTCCGGCGCTGGACCCAACTGCTGGAACGCGCCGCGTTCGACGCCGACAGCACCTACTACCGGCGTCCCCTGCCGGGGCCGGACCAGCCGGTGGGCAGGCGGCCCCTGTCGGAGGCCGACACCGTCTCCCGGGAACGGCTGCGGACCGTCTCCGTCGGCCCCGAGGTGACGGCCGCGCTGCTGGGCGAGATACCCGCCAAGTTTCACGCCGGCGTCAACGACGTCCTGCTGACCGCGCTCTCCGTCGCCCTCGCCCGATGGCGCCGCGACCTCGGCCAGGACCAGACGTTCGCACACATCGAACTCGAAGGCCACGGCCGTGAACCGCACTTCGTGGCGGGCCCGGCCGGCTTCGAACCGGAGCTGTCGCGAACCGTGGGCTGGTTCACCACCCTGTTCCCGGTGACCGTCGACCCCGGCACGGCCGCCGACCTCACCGCCCCCGAGTATCTGACGGCCGCGCTCAAGGCGGTCAAGGAAGACCTCGCCCGGGTGCCCGACAACGGCGTCTCCTACGGCGCCCTGCGCCACCTCGCCCGCGCCGAGTTCGACGCGCCCGCACCCCAGGTCCTCTTCAACTACCTCGGCCGCTTCGACGCGGGCGCCGCCGGAGCATGGCAACTCGCCCACACCACCGGCCAGTTGGGCGAGAAGCGCGACCCGAGGATGCGGCTGCCGCGCCCCCTGGAGTTCAACGCGATCGCCGAACCCGCCGCGAGCGGCGGGTACGAGCTGGTCACCACCATCTCCTGGCCCGACGGCATGTTCACCGACGAGGACATCACCACCCTCGGCGACCACTTCCGCACGGCCCTCGCCGGACTGGCCGCACTCGACCAGGGCGGCCACTCACCCAGCGACTTCCCGCTCGTCCCCCTCACCCAGTCCGACGTCGACGCCCTCGACGGCCCGACCCTGCGGGACATCCTGCCGCTGACCCCGCTCCAGGAGGGCCTGTACTTCCACTCCGTCTTCGACGACGACTCCGCCGGCGCCTACGTCGAACAGCAACTCCTCACCCTGGACGGCGAGGTGGACGCCGACCGGCTCGCGGCGGCGGCCACCCGACTCCTCACGCTCTACCCGAACCTGGCCGCACGCTTCACAGCCCTCGCCGACGGCCGCGTGGTCTCCGTCCTGGAGAGCGGCACGGAGGCACCCTTCACCACCCTGGACCGCCCCGGCATCACCGACGACGAGATACGCGACCTCGCCGAGCGCGACCGCCGCGCGGGCTTCGACCTGGCCACCGGCCCCCTGATGCGCTACACCCTCGTCCGCGCGGGCTCCGGCCGTACGGTGCTGGTGCAGACCGTGCACCACATCATCGCCGACGGCTGGTCCGTGCCGCCGATGCTCCGCGCCCTGCTCGCCGAGTACCACGCGCCGGGGACCGTGTACACGCTGGGCGGCTTCCCCGACTACGTGGGCTGGCTCGCCGGACGCGACGAGGACGAGAGCGACCGGGTGTGGGGTGCCGAACTCGCCGAGCTGCCGGGACCGTCGCTGGTCGCCGAGGGGCACACCCCCTCCGACCGCTTCGCGGACATCGCCGTGGCACCCGAGGACGACATCGACACGGCCGTCCGCCAGGCCGGGGTCCCGCTGAGCGTCGCCGTGCACAGCGCCTGGGCGATCACCCTCGGCGGCATCCTCCACGGCAGGGACGTCGTGTTCGGCTCCACGGTCTCCGGGCGGGACGCGGAGGTGCCCGGCATCGAGGACATGGTGGGCCTGTTCATCAACACCATTCCCGTACGCGCCCGTTGGAACGACGGCACCACGGCACGCGAACTGCTCGCCTCGGTGCGCGAACACCAGAGTGCGGTGCTGCCCCACCAGCATGTCTCGCTGGCGAGGATCGGCCGCCAGGCCGGCGCCGGTTCCCTGTTCGACACGCTCGTGGTGTTCGACGTGGCGACCGACGTGGCCGCGCTGCGACGCCCCGACGACACCCTGGTCATCACCGACCTCGTCAACGAGGGCGCCCCGCACTACCCGTTGACGCTCGTCGTCGAACGCGCCCTCGACGGCAGCCCCCGCTTCAACCTCATCCACGACGGCGAACTGCTCCGGGAAACGACCGCCCGGACCGTCCTGCGCACCTTCACCGAGACCCTCACGGGCCTCCTCACCCGCCCGGACGCCCTGGTCGACGACCTGGCACCCGAGGGCGCCCGCAGCCCCGCGACCATCATGCCGAGGACCCTGGGCGCCCTCTTCGACGCCGCCGCCCGCCGCGACCCGAACGCCATCGCCGTCACCCAGTGCGGCCTCGACAGCGCCACCCGGTCGCTGACGTACGGCGAACTCGCCGCCGCGAAGGACGAGTTGGCGTCGACCCTGCGCGCGGCCGGTGTCGCTCCGGGCAAGCGGGTCGCCGTCGCCGTCCCGCGCTCCGTCGAACAGGTCGTCGCCCTGGTCGCGATCGTCACGGCGGGCGGCGCGTACGTACCGCTGGACCTCGCGTATCCGGATGAGCGACTGGAGTACATCCTCGCCGACGCCGCCCCGCAGGTCGTCCTCGTGGAGCGCGAGCAGCGGGACCGCTTCACCGGGCTGCTGGCCCGCGCGGGTGTGGCGGCCCGGGTACTGGTGCAGGGGGAGGAACCGCCGCTGGGGGGCGAACTTCCGCTGGGGGAGGAGCTGTCGGCGGTCGGCACCGGGCCTCGGCGCGAGGCGGTCTGGCGCGACCCGGCGTACGTGATCTACACCTCCGGCTCGACCGGCCGTCCCAAGGGCGTCGTCGTCCCGCACGCCGGCGTGGTGACGCTTCTCGCCAACACCCAACCCGACATGGGCTTCGGCCCGCACGACGTCTGGGCGCAGTTCCACTCCTTCTCCTTCGACTTCGCGGTCTGGGAGCTGTGGGGCGCGCTGGCCTACGGCGGTGAACTGCTGGTGCCGGAGTACGGGCTGACCCGCTCCCCGGTCGACTTCCACCGGCTGGTCCGCGAGCGCGGGGTGACCGTGCTCAACCAGACCCCCTCCGCCTTCTACCAGTTCATCGAGGCCGACCGGCACTCCGGTGAACCGCTGCCCGCACTCCGCCGGATCGTCTTCGGCGGCGAGGCACTGGACCTCGGACGGCTGCGCGGCTGGGTCGAACGGCACGGCACGGGCTCGCCCGAACTCGTCAACATGTACGGCATCACCGAGACCACCGTCCATGTCACCCACCGCGTGCTCACCGACGAGGACTTCGCGCTCGGCGACGACATCAGCCCCATCGGCGGCCCGATCCCGGGCCTGACCACCTACCTCCTCGACGACCGGCTCCGCCCGGTGCCGCCGGGCAAGGAGGGCGCCATCTACGTTGCCGGCGACCAGGTGTCCCTCGGCTACCTCGGCCGACCGGGCCTCACGGCGGGCCGCTTCGTGGCGAACCCCTTCGCGAACGACGGCTCTCGCATGTACCACACCGGCGACCTCGCCCGCCGCACCCTCGACGGCGAGCTGGAGTTCACCGGCCGCGCCGACGACCAGGTCCAACTCAAGGGATTCCGGATCGAGTTGGGGGAAATCGAGGCCGCGATCCGGGAACTCGACGGCGTGGTCGATGCCGCTGTCACCGTGGCGGACACCGGGGACCATCTCGTCGCGCACGTGGTGGGCCGGGTGCCCGCGGACCTCACCGAACGCCTCTCCGCGAAGCTGCCCGTGCACATGGTGCCGGGGCGGGTGTTGCCGGTCGACGCCCTGCCCCTCACGGTCAACGGCAAGCTCGACCGCAAGGCGCTCGTCGAACGGGCGGCGCGGGCGGAGACCACCGACACCTCGGCGGCCGCGCACGGCGGAAGCCCCGCCTCGGCCCCGGGCGACTCAGCTCTCGCGGCCCTGGTCGACATCTTCGCCGACACACTGCCCGGCCCCGAAGTGGACGGCGACACCGACTTCTTCCGGGCCGGTGGCGACAGCATCGTCGCCATCACCGTCATCAACCGGGCCAGGGCACTCGGCCTGTCGATCGCGCCCCGCGACGTGTTCCTGTTCCGCACACCCCGTGCACTCGCCGAACACCTCGCCACGACCCCACCCCAGACCGCGCCGACCACATCCGCACCGGCCCGCCGCCACGAGGACGGCCCCCTACCGCCGACCCCGATCATCCTGCGCCAGCGCGAACTGGGCGGATCGCTCAGCCGATTCGCTCAGGCCCGAACCCTCACGGTCCCCGAGGGCACCTCCTTCACCGACGTCGAACGCGCCGCGCACGCCGTCGTGACCGCCCACCCGGCCCTCCGGCTGCGGCTGACCGTCGAGCACGGCGTGTGGACCCTGCGTACCGAAGCGGCGCGCGAGATCACCGTCGTACGCCCCGACGGCACCGACCCCACGGCGGTGGCGAACGAGGCCGCCGGACGGCTCGACCCCGAGGCCGGGAACGTCATCGCGTTCGCTTGGCTGGAGGTGAGCCGGACCCTGGTCGTCACCGTGCACCATCTCGCCGTGGACTCGGTGTCCTGGCTGATCCTGCTGGACGACCTCGCCGCGGCCCTGCGCGGGGAGAGCCTCGCGGCGCCGACCACGTCGTACGCCGAGTACGCCGAAGCCCTGACGCTCCGGTCGACCGAATCCCCCGACGACCTCGGCCACTGGATCACCACACTGCAGGCCCCCCAACTCCTGCCTGCCGTCGGGCAGTTGCGCGAGACCACGGTCGTCCTCGCCCCCGAAGCGACCGACCACGTCACCCGCACCGCCCCCGCCGCCCTCGGCGTCGGACTCACCGAACTGCTCTGCGGCGCCCTGCGCACCGCCCTGACCGCCGTCCAGCCCTCGCCCACCGACCTCGCCATCGAACTGGAACGACACGGCCGGGTCCCGGCCCTCGACCACCACGACTACACCCATACGGTCGGCTGGTTCACCTCCATCGCACCCGTACGGCTCACCGCGCACACCGACCCGGTGGCGGCGGCCCGCGAGGTCGCCGAACGCCAGCCGGACGAGGCCGCGCATGTCGCGTACGGCCGCCTCAGGTACCTCAACCCGCAGACGGCCCCGCTGCTCGCGGCCCGCCGCCCCCAGGTGCTGTTCAACTACCTCGGCCGGGGCAGCGAGTCCCAGGCCCTGCACCTCACCGGCGGCGACCAGGGCAGCCCGTACGCCGTCGAGGTCAACGCGTGGCTGGACGAGGCGACGGGGAGCCTGCACGCTGAGTTCGCCCTCGCCGAGGGCGTCCCCGACGGGATCACCGGGCACTGGCTCGGCGCGCTGGAGCAGATCGCGGAGGCCGCCGGGACGGCCGAGCGCACGGCACCGGTCACCCCGCTCCAGCGAGGCCTGTTCTTCCAGGCCCAGATGGCGGGCTCGGCCGGACACTACGTCGCGCAGAGCTGGTTCACCTTCGACCGGCGGCTGGACACCGACGCGCTGGCAGAGGCGATGGCGTACGTCATCGGACGGCACCCGGTCGTCGGCGCGGGCTTCACCACCGACGGCGACGGGAACCCCGTCCAGGTGCTCAGGGCGGGGCGGCGCGTCGATGTCCGTACCGTCGTGCTGTCCACGGAGGCGGAGGTCGACGAACTGCGCGCCCGGGACCGCGACACCGGCTTCGACCCGGGGCAGCCGCCGCTGATCCGGCTGACCGTGGTGCGGCTGCCCGACGGCCGCGACGGGCTCCTGTTCAGCTACCATCTGCTGCTGTGGGACGGCTGGTCCCGCGAGATCGTGCTGCGTGACCTCTTCGACGCCTATGAGGCCGCCCTCGCCGGTGAGTCGACCGCCCCGGTCCCGGCCACGCCCAGCTTCGAGGAGCACGCCCGGGCACTCGACGCCAAGGACCCGGCCGTATCGGAACGTTTCTGGGCGGAGCACCTGGCCGGGCTCCCCGGCCCGACGCTGCTCGCCGGTCCGGCACCGGTCCTCACCGACGACCTGCCGCGCGCCCTCGTCCAATCGGTCTCCGCCGAACTGTCGGAACTGCTGCGGGAAGCCGCCAGGGTGCACGGCGTCACACTGAACTCCGTACTGACCGGTGCCTTCGGTCTCCTGCTCGGCGCGCACACCGGCCGCGCGGACGCCGTGTTCGGTGTGACCGTCTCCGGCCGCGACGGCGAGGGGCTGTCCGACATCGTCGGCGTGCTCCTGAACACCGTGCCCATGTGGACCCGGGCACGGCCGGACGACACCGTCCGCGACTATCTGACGGCCGTGCAGACGGCCCGGGTCCAGGCCATGGAGCATGAGCACCTGGGGCTCGGCGAGATCCAGCGCGCCAGCGGCCACGACACCCTCTTCGACAACCTGTTCGTGCTCCAGAACTTCCTGGACATGGACGCGTTCGCCGCGATGAACACCCGGCACGGCATCACCTCGGTGAAGGCCGACGACTCCACCCACTATCCGTTCACCTGGGTCGTCACCCCCGGCGACCGGCTCACGGTCAAGCTGGAGTACCGCGACGAGGACGGCGACAACGCCCGCCGTCTCCTCGACGACTACCTGAGCGTGCTGGAGGACCTGGCGCGGGCGACCGGACCGGTCGGCGCACTGCGGGGGCTGGGCCCGGCACCGGTGCCCGGCGAGCGTACGGAGGTCGGCACGGACACCGTCGTCGACCGGTTCGACCAGGCCGCCGACCGTGCCCCGGAGCGGATCGCGCTCGTCGCCGACGGCGCGACCATGACCTTCGCCGGGCTGAGGGACCGCAGCCGGGCCGTGGCGGGTGTGCTCGCCGGACGCGGTATCGGCCCCGAGACCACCGTGGGGCTCGCGATCCCGCGCTCGCTGGACTCGATCGTGGCGCTGTTCGCCGTACTGAGGGTGGGCGCGGCGTACGTACCGCTGGAGCTGGACCACCCGGACGAACGGATCGCCGCGATCGTCGAGGACGCCCGCCCGGATGTGATCCTCACCGTGAGCGCTGTGCAGCCGAGGCTGACAGGATTGACCAGTGAACTGATCGAGTTGGATAGTCCGCTGCCCGAGGCCGAGCCGTTCGTGACGTTCACGCCGGACGACCCGGACCGGCTGCGGCACCCCGCGTACACGATCTACACCTCCGGTTCGACCGGGAAGCCCAAGGGTGTGGTGACCGAGTACGCCGGGCTCACCAACATGCTGATCAACCATCAGCGCCGGATCTTCGAACCGGTGCTGGCCGAACACGGCCACCGGATCTTCCGGATCGCGCACACCGTGTCGTTCGCGTTCGACATGTCGTGGGAGGAGCTGCTGTGGCTCGCCGACGGGCATGAAGTGCACATCTGCGACGAGGAGTTGCGGCGCGACGCGCCCCGGCTGGTCGAGTACTGCCTGGAGCACGGCATCGACGTCATCAATGTGACGCCGACCTACGCCCAGCAGCTGGTCGCCGAGGGCCTGCTCGACGACCCGGACCGGCGGCCCCCGCTGGTGCTGCTCGGCGGTGAGGCCGTCACCCCGACGCTGTGGCAGCGGCTCGCCGAGACCGAGGGCACCGTCGGCTACAACCTGTACGGGCCCACCGAGTACACCATCAACACCCTCGGCGTCGGCACCTTCGAGTGCGCGGACCCGGTGGTGGGCGTCGCCATCGACAACACCGACGTCTACGTCCTCGATCCGTGGCTGAGGCCGCTGCCGGACGGGGTTCCCGGCGAGCTGTATGTGTCGGGCATCGGCATCGCGCGCGGCTATCTCGGGCAGCCCGCCCAGACCGCGCACCGGTTCGTGGCCTGCCCCTTCGGTGAGCCCGGCGAGCGGATGTACCGCACCGGGGACCTGGTGGTGCGTCGGCCCGACGGCAATCTCATGTATCTGGGCCGCACCGACCAGCAGGTCAAGATCCGGGGGCACCGGGTCGAACTCGGCGAGGTCGAGGCCGTGTTCGCCGCTCATCCGGCCGTACGGTTCGTCGCCGCCGTCGCCCAGCCCGACCCACAGGTCGACGGCGCGTACCGGCTGGCCGCCTATCTGGTGCTGGACGACGGGGCCGAGTTGGCGACGGTCGCCGCCGAAGTGGGCGCCGGGCTGCCGGACTTCCTGCGGCCCACCCACTACGCCCAGGTCGACAGCATCCCGCTGACGGTGAACGGGAAGGCTGACACCAAGGCGCTCCCGGAGGCCAAGCCGCTGGGCGCGCTGACCACCGTGGGGGAGCGCGGCCCGCAGACGGAGACCGAGACCGTGGTGTGCGAGTTCTTCGCCGAGGCACTGGACCTGGACGACGACGAGGTGAGCGCGGTGAGCGACTTCGTGTCCCTCGGGGGACACTCCATGCTGGCGGTCCGGCTGAACGGGCTGCTCCGCCGAGAGTACGGTCCCGTGATCACCATCCGTGATCTGTTCACCCTGCGCACCCCGGAAGCGATTGCCCGCCACCTCGATGAAAACTCCTGACACCAAGCGCCCCCGCCCGGGGGCCGACATCCTGCGGACCGCCCTGCGGCGCAACCTCGGCGCGATGATCGGGGGCACCGTCCTCATGGGCCTTTACCAGGCCGGTGAGACCGCGTTCCCCATCGCGCTCGGCCTGATCGTCGAGCACGCGCTGCGGGACCGGAGCCCCGGCTCGCTGGCCCTGTCGATCGCCGCGCTCGCCGTGATCATCACGACCGTGTCGCTGTCGTGGCGGTTCGGGATGCGGGTCCTGCAGAAGGCCAACACGACCGAGGCGCACCGCTGGCGGGTGAAGGTCGCCGCCTGCGGTCTCCAACCCGTGGCCAGGGACGTCGACCTGAAATCCGGCGAGGTGCTGACCATCGCCACCGAGGACGCCGACCAGACCGCCGACATCATCGAGGTCGTGCCCCTGCTGATCAGCTCGACGGTCGCGGTGGCCGTCGCGGCCGTCGCGCTGGGCCTCGCCGACCTCCGTCTCGGCCTGCTGGTCATCGTGGGCACCGTCGCGATCCTGTCGATCCTGAGCGTGCTGTCCAAGCGGATCGGCGCCAGCACCCAGGAACAGCAGGCCCGGGTCGCGCGGGCCGGCGCCAAGGTCGCCGACCTGATCATCGGCCTGCGCCCGCTGCACGGCTTCGGCGGCAACCACCAGGCGTTCCACTCCTACCGGAAGGTCAGCACCGAGGCCAAGCACCAGGCGATCACCGTCGCCAAGGTCAACGGCGTGTACGCGGGCGCCGCGCTCGCCCTCAACGCGGTCCTCGCCGCCGCCGTGACCCTGCTCGCCGGCTGGCTGGCCTTCAACGGCCAGATCACCATCGGGGAATTGGTGATGGCCGTAGGACTGGCCCAGTTCATCATCGAACCGCTGAAACTCTTCTCGGAGATGCCGAAGTACGTGATGATCGCGCGAGCCTCGGCCGAACGGATGGCCCTGGTGCTGTCCGCACCCCCGGTCACGACCCCGGGCACCGAACACCCGTCCACGGGCGGCGACCTGGAGATCGACTGCGTCCGCCACGGCACCCTGCGCAAGCTGAAGTTCCAGGTGACCGCAGGGGAGTTCGTGGCGATCGCCGCCTACCAGCCGCGCGCGGCGGCCGACCTGGCAGCCGTCCTGGCCGCCAACGTGCCGCCCGACACGTACGAGGGAAGCGTGCGCGTCGGCGGGCGGGAGTTCGCCGATCTGTCGATCGAGGCGCTGCGCGAGTATCTGCTCGTCAACCCGTACGACGGGGAGATCTTCGCGGGCACCCTCCGCACCAACATCGACCCGTCGGGCACCAGCCGTACGGTCCCCGAGGCCGTCGAGGCGTCCATGCTGACGGATGTCGTCGCCCTGCACCGCGACGGCCTCGACTACGGCGTACGCGACCGGGGCGCCAACCTCTCCGGGGGCCAGCGCCAACGCCTCTCCCTGGCCCGCGCCCTGGCCGCCGACACCGAGGTGCTCGTCCTCCACGACCCGACGACCGCCGTCGACGCGGTCACCGAACAGCTCATCGCCCGCAATGTGGCGAAGCTCCGCCGGGGCCGCACCACCGTCGTCATCACCAGCAGCCCCGCCCTGCTGGACGCCGCCGACCGTGTCCTCGTCCTCGACGACGGGGTCATCACCGCCGAGGACACCCACCGCAATCTGCTGGCGACGGACGAGGGGTACTGCGCGGCGGTGGCCCGCTGATCCGTCGGGTGCGACTCGTCGGGCCCCCGGGACGTTCAGGCGAGCGCCCAGGCGACATCCCTGAGCAGGGCCTCCCGCCACCCCGCCCGGTCGTGGTCCGACGGGGAACGGGAGACCCGTACGGTCGCACCGGCCCGCTCGGTCAGGGACTCGGTCAGGGCGCAGTGGGGCAGCATCCGCGTCTCGTGTTCCCCCACGTCGAAGGCGATCCGCAGGCCCGACAGATCGGGGCGCTCCCGCAGCCGGTCGGCGAGGGCACCGCCGACCGGGCCGCCGAGCGGGTCCGGTCCGCCGATGGCGTCGGGCGTCCACCAGAACGAGCCCGACTGGCAGGCGATCCTGGACACCAGCTCCGGGAACTCCAGCGCCGCGTACAGCGCGCTCAGCCCGCCGAGGCTCTGCCCGGCGACCACCAGCCGCCCCGGGTCGGCGGGTACGCCGGACTCCGCGACCAGCGGCAGCAGTTCGTCCCGGACCGCCTCCCACAGCTCACGCCGGCACGCGAACTCGGCCTCCCTGTCCTTGGCCGGCACGAAGACAAGGGTGACGGGAGGCAGGTCACCGGCGGCGACAGCCGAGTCGAACGCGGCCGTCGCCGGATGCAGATACAGCCAGTCGTCCCCGTCCAGCAGCAGCACCAACGGCCCGCCGCCGCCCGCCGGATGGACCCGCACGGTACGCCGCCCGCCGAGCCGTTCGCTGGTCCAGCGCAGCCGGGTGCGGGGCAGGGGCAGGACGCCGTCCGCGCCGATGGCGGGCCAGTGCGGCTGGGCCGGGGTGTCCGGAGTCGCGACGACGGACCGGTCACCGCCCGCACCCATCGGGTTGAGCGGATCGGCGAACGCCTCGTCACCCACCAGGAACTGGTACGTCACCCGCAGCCGGGCGGGCATCCGCACCTCGGCGTACCAGCAGTCCGTGTCGGCCCACCGGGTCAGGGGCACCGGCTCCGACCAGCTCTCGAAGCCGATGCCCGCCTCCGAGCCGATGCCCGCCTCCGATCCGCGCCACAGGAACAGGGTCACCCAACCGCCGTCACCGGCCGGGACGGAGACGGGTGTCCGCGCCGCCGCCCAGAACTCGTCGGTGCCGGGCTCGTCGGTCGACCCGAACGCGGCGAAGGGATTCTCCACGACCCGCATGGACGTCTCCTTGTGAGGGGAAAGAGCAACGGCTAGGCTCGCGTTGATTAGGTGAGCCTAACTTAACCAGTGTCGGCGGGGCTGTCATCGGCCCGTCGGACCCGAGGAGGCAGCGGAGTTGAGCACCAACCCCTTCGACGACAACGACGGCCGTTTTCTGGTCCTGGTGAACGACGAGGGCCAGCACTCCCTGTGGCCGTCCTTCGCCGAAGTACCCGGTGGATGGACGACCGTCTTCGAGGAGAACACCCGCGAGGCGTGCCTGGAGTACATCGAGACCCACTGGACCGATCTGCGCCCCCGCTCCCTCGCGGAGTCCATGGACAGTCAGTGACTCTCCGGAACCACCGTGGTACCGGGGCTGGTCTCTCCGAGGACGCCTTCCAGTACCGCGTGCGGTACGCGGCCGTCGAGTACATGGGCCCGGCGCACCCCGCCCCGGACGGCGCGCAGACAGCCCTCCATCTTCGGCAGCATCCCGTCCGCCAGCCCCGGCAGCATTCCGTCCAGCGCGTCGGCCGTCAGACGCCGGATCACCTCGGTGCTGTGCGGCCAGTTCGCGTACAGCCCCTCGACATCGGTGAGCATCACCAGCCGCTCGGCGTCCAGGGCCACGGCCAGCGCCGACGCCGCGAGATCGGCGTTGACGTTGTAGATCTGCCCGTCCTCACCGCGGGCCACCGGGGACACCACGGGGATGTGCCCCTGTTCGAGGAGCGCGCGCACCATGCCCGGGTTCACGTCCACGACCTCGCCGACGAGCCCGATGTCCACCTGCCGGCCGTCCACCCGTGCCGGGCGCCGTACGGCGGTCATCGGATCTCCTCCGTGGATACCCCCGCCCTCAGGCGGGGGAGGAAACGGAATCCTGCGGAGCAGGGCAGGGGCGGGGTTTCGCCTCCAGGGCGAAAGACCGTGCTCTGACCGGCAGGTCTGGCGGTGGAGCAGGCGGCTTGTACGGTTGTCGTGCTCGGGCGGCGATAACCAAGCCGTCCGGGTCTACCGCCGGGCTGGCGGGAAGTCAGGTCTGTGGAGCTTGTGTAAGACCATGGGCGGTACACCGTCCCTTCGCCGGTAACCCCGGTGGCTACGGGCTGTGAAGCAGAAAGCTCGACCCGCGAGGGAAGAATCCCCCTGCTTCGGCTGGGGGAGATGCCAAGCTCGGTCTCTCCCGTGGTGTCCGGTGGTGTTTCGTGCGCCTTTCGCGAGGTGTCGCGGGGCGCGGTCACGCGTTTCTCGGCTCCCGGTGCAGCAGCAGGCCCCGCAGCAGACCGTCCGTCGTACAGACGACGCCGCTGCGCGCGGCCCAGCGCAGCGCCAGGGTGTGTTCCTCGGCGGAGAAGTCGGCCACCGCGTCGGCGACCACGAAGGGCTGGATGTCGTTCATGAAGGCGTCCGCGGCGGTCAGAAGCACACCGAGGTGCGCGTACACCCCGCAGATGATCAGCTGGTCCCGGCCCTCCGACCGCAGCAGTCTGCCCAAGTGGCTGCGCAGGAAGGCGTTGTGGCGCACATTCGCCAGCAGATGTTCACCGGGGCGAGGGGTGAGCGGCGCGATGATCGCGGCGGCGTCCGGTTCGTCCCCGATGCCCGGCCCCCATATGTCGGCGACCAGACCGCGCCGGCCCGGCGGCTGTCCGGCCGGCTCCGCGCTGAACACGACCGGTATGCCGAGGGTGTTGGCGAGTTCCCGGAGGGCCGCGATGTTGTCGACGAGGTCCACCACCGGACGGCGTCCCGTGGGCAGGGCGCCGACGAAGTGGTTCTGCATGTCGTGGATGAGCAGTGCGGAGCGCGCCGGGTCGATCCGCCAGGAGACGCGGGACGGGGGGAGGGCGGACCGGTCCGGCATGGGGTAGGAACCTATGGCCGGCTGGTCCATGAGTGATGCCCTCCCCGTGATCACGCGGTCGCGGCCCGGACTCGAATGCCCTTAGCTTAGCCTAACCTAACCATTCATTTCCGGTGAGGGAAGACCCTGTCCCGTTCGCCTGCGAGCGGCCCCAACGGGCGTCTGGGCGAAGCGACTTGGCGCCCGTGCGGGAGCGGCGGCCGCATCCCTCGTGTTGCCGCAGGGGCCGGTCAGCCCGGCGCCCATGGCGCTGTCAGTGGGCGCTGTTACTCTCCGGACCGGGGAAAGATCAAGAAAAAAGATCAAGAAATGCGTAAGTGTGGGGGTGGGCTCGATGAGCGCTCTGGCGTGTCCGCTGTGCGGTCAAGAGGTGATGGCGACCCGGCAGGGCATGGCCTCGCATGCGCGGGCGGACGGCCGACCGTGCGCGCCCGAGGGCGGTCCCGGGATCGGCGCCGGCGCCCTCGGCTGCTCGACGGCACTCGTCGGCACCGTGGCGGCGATCGCCCTCACCTCATGGGCGGTGCTGTGGGTGAGCCTGCTCGCCGCGCTGGCAGCGGTCGTCTGGAAGGCCGGCTTCAGCGCCGGGGCACGGGTGGAGGCCGCCGACCTGCGGGCGATGCGGGCGGTCGAGGAAGCCGCCTCCTCGACGAGCGGAGGCGTACCCGTACGGGACCTCGCCCGGGAGGCGAAGCGGCTTCTGGAGGAACTGCCGCCGCTCGGCGCGGCGATCGAGGAGTCCATCGCCGCCTGTATGACCCGACTGCGCCCGCTCGACCCCCAACCCCTCGAAGTGCGGTTCACGAAACTGGCCCGCGCCCATGTCGCCGCCGACGAGTGGATACTCGGGCTCGCCGTCGGCACTCCCGAGACCCTGTCGGGGAAGGGCCCTCGGCCGCTGGCGATCATCACCGACCGGGCGCTGGTGGTGAAGGACCGGGACGTCGCCTACCGCGACACCGACCCCCAGGTCGAGCCCGGCGAACACGGCTTCGTCATCTCCGGCACCCGCACCTTCCACGTCACCTCCAACCACGGGCTGGAGGTGACCCTGGCCGCCCGTGAACTCGCCGCCTCCTCCCGCCGCACGGCGGTCGTGCCCTCGGGCAGACCGCCCGAGCGGCTGATCAGGGAGGCCCGCGACGCCGAGCTGATAGCGGCCGAGTGGATGCGCTACCTGGGCTTCGCCGACGCGACGGCCACACCGGTCGGCGCGGACGGCGGCATCGACGTGGTGAGCGAAGAGGCCGTGGCCCAGGTCAAGTTGGAGGGCAAGGCCACCGGCCGCCCCACCGTGCAACAGCTCCACGGAGTCGCCGTGAACGAAGGCAAGACCGGTGTGTTCTTCTCCGCCGCCGGTTACACCCCCCAGGCCCGGACCTGGGCGGAGACCAGCGGCACGGCTCTCTTCCGGTTCGACCGACAGGGCGCCGTGGAGGCCGTGAACACGGTGGCCCACCAGATGCTGGCCGCCGCCGACAGCCGTTAACGGCCCCGGTCAAGGCGTGAGATGCCTGTTCAGCAGTCCGGGTGACCTTTCGTGTCCGGACAGGGCGGGGCGGCGGGGGGAGGGTACGCGTTGACTCCGGCACCCGCCGACTCCCTCGAACCGACCGAAGGCGTACGCCCATGTCGCAGACCGCACCCGTGTCGCCCACCGTCGACACCGAACTCCTGCAGAGCCCGGTGGACATCCGCCCCCAGGACACCGACTGCTCGGCCCTGCCCCCCCTTGCGTTTCCGCCACCCGGCGACACTCCCGCTACGGCTGCGCTTCGAACGCGCGACGCAGGGCCCGCCCGGCGACGCCCGACCCGATGGCGCTCGCCCCGGCTGTCCACGGGGCGAAGAGGCCACGGTCAAGGCCGGGCCGCTTCACGGCGAGGAATGTCTGCTGGAGGTGGGCGCCGACCTCTACCACCTGGTGGACGTCCACTGGCACACACCCTCCGAGCACACGGTCGGCGGGGTGGTGTTCCCGATGGAACAGCACATGAAGTACAAGCGCGTGAGCGCCGAGGGCGGCCCGAACGCGGCGGCGCAGGGCAGCGCGTACACGGTCGTCAGCGCCTTCGTCCACCCGGGGCAGGCCAACGACCCCCTCGACCGGCTGCTGGCCTCGGCCCGCCGTGCCGACCCCTCCGAGTCCTGGGAGATCCCCGAAGCGGCCCTGGACGCACTGCTGCCGACCTGCACCGAGTCCTACCGCTACATCGGCTCCACCACCGTGTACCCCTACATCCTGGGAGTGCGCTGGAACGTACTCACCCACCCGGTGCAGGCATCCGCCGAAGCCATGCGGCACTACCGAACGGTCTTCCCCACGGGCAACGCCCGCGAGGTGCGGGGGCTCGGCGACCGACGCGTCCTCAGCGACCGGCATCGCTGGTGGTAGTGCCGCGTGTCGGTGTGGCGGGACGGTCCCTCGCGGAGTCCCGCCGCCTCAGCCTGGGCACCTCGGCGTCCACGCCGTTTCCGCCCAGGTGTCCCCGCCTGCTCCGCCTCGGCGTTACTTGCCGCGCCCCCGCCGGCGTTCCCGGCGGGCCTTCAGCAGCACCCGCAGGGTGCCCGCCACCGGTGGGGACGCCGGGCCCCGCAGCAGGGCGGCGCCACGGGCCAGCGCCGCGTCGGCGGTGAGGAGTTCGATCTCGATCAGCGCGCCCACCAGCGGCCGGTAGGGAGCCTCGACCAGATCGGTCAGCCCCCTGGCCGTCTCCAAACCGGCCCGGGCCACGCCGACCTGATGGCGGACCAGGTCCCGCACACCCGCCGTTTCGCGCTCCGCCGCCAGGTCCTCCACGGTGACCGAGAACTTCTCCAGCGTCTCGGCGGGGATGCCCGACCAGCCCTGCGGCAGGTCCTCGGTGAGGTCGTTGACGAAGTCGAGCCGCTGGCTCGCGTCGATGAAGGTCCTGCAGCCCGCCCGGAAGCGCCCGCCGTCGTCGCCGTCCGGGCCGAGGAGCGAGGCGATGAGCATGAACCCCGGCAGGGAGTAGGCGTCCACATAGTCCTGGTAGTCGCTCTCGGTGGCGAAGCCGGTGAGCTCCAAGTCGGCCGTGGCGGTGGACAGATACTCCTCCAGCACGTCGCGCTGCCGGGGATGCGCCGCGAGGGTGTGCAGCAGGGCGCGCAGGAGCGGATCTTCGCTCGCGCCGGTCTCCAGCGCTTCGCGCACCCGCCGCTCCCAGGAGGCCCACGCCTCGGCGCGCTGTGCGGTGGTGCCGGTGTCGAGGACGTTGTCGCCGTGGTGCATGAAGGCCGTCATCGCGACCACATGGGGCAGGGCCGGGCGCGGCAGCAGCAACCGCGCCGCCAGGTACGAGGCCCGACGGAATCGTGCGACCAGTCGCCGCTGGGCGCCGTAGTCCTCGCGCAGTCGGGACTCCGTGATCCCCGCGGCCTTCAGGCTCTGACTCCATGCGTTCATGGGGTGATCGTAGGCGGAGTGATCGTGAGCTGGCCGCCTTGAGCTACGAGCTTGCCGCCCTTGAGCTGCGGGAGGTAAGTTACCTCCCGTAAGTTACTGATCGTAGGTAATGGTCCGCAGGGGAAGGACGGAAAGCATGGCAGGCGCCGGCGCGGAGAGTGCGGTGAAGCGGCGGCGGGTGTCGGCCGCGGCGCGGAAGGAGTTGTTGCTGGAGGCAGCCCTGCGCATGGCGCGGGAGGACGGGGCCGGCTCCCTGACGCTCGCCCGTCTCGCGGACGCCTGCGACGTCAGCAAGCCCATCGCCTACCAGCACTTCGACTCCCTCACCGGGCTGCTGCGCGCCATGATCCAGCGCGTGGGCGCCGAGTACGAGGACGCCGTCCTGCGGGTGATGGCCGGGTACCGGGAGGCCGGGGACGGGGCCGAGGGCGCGCTGCGGGCGCTGTGCGACGTCTATGTCGCGTGCACGCTGGAGAACGGTGCCCTCCACGCCGACATCGGTGCCGCTCTCATCGCCTCGGGTGAACCCGTGGGCACCGTGTATGCCGATGACGCCGAACGGTACCGAGGGCTGGTGGCCGAGCTGCTCGGGGTCGATCAGCGGACCGCGTACGCCCTGACGGCGGCCTTCCTGGGGGCCGCGGACCGCCTGTGCGAAGCGGTCATCGCCGGCCGGCTGCGCCAGGACGAGGCGGTGGACGTGCTCATGCGGCTCTTTCCGGTCCCGGAGCGGACTCCGTCGTCGTGACCCGGGAAGCGACACCGTCGCGCCTGGAGGGGCGGCCGCCGTCGCGTCCGGAGAGGCGGCCGCCGAATCGTCCGGAGAGACGGCGGTCGACTCGTCCGGACCCGTGGGGCTTCCGCGTCAGCGGTCGAGAACCGAAAGGAGAAAGCTTTCGTGGAGGCAGTGCTCATCGACCCCGCGAAGAAGGGCGTCGAGAAGTTCCACATCGGGGCGGTGCCCGTCCCGCGCCCCGCTGAGGGAGAGGTGCTGGTGGAGGTCCGGGCCGTCGCCCTCGGCGCCTGGGAGAAGGGCTTCGCGCAGGACGACGACCCCCGGTCCCTGGCTCGCCGGACGAGGAGGAGGGCCGTCAATCTCGGCTTGGAGTTCTCCGGTGTGGTGCGCTCGGGCGGCCGGCGGCTCACGGAGGGGCAACGGGTCATGGGCGGCCCGCATCTGACGCGGGGCGAGAAGGCCCTGGCCCGGTACGTGGCCGTCCGCGAGGAATACCTCGCCGAGATCCCCGATGACCTCGGCTTCACCGACGCCGCAGCCCTGCCGATCGGGGCGCAGACCGCGCTCACCGGACTCGACAAGGCCGCACCGCACCGGGGCGACCAGATCCTCGTCGTCGGCGCGAGCGGAGGTGTGGGCGTGTACGCCGTGCAGATGGCCTCCGCTCTCGGCGCCCACGTCACCGCGCTCGGCGGCAGGAACTCCCTGTCACGCCTCAAGGAACTCGGCGCGACCACCGCCCACTCCTACGCCGACACCTCCTTCGAGGACCTGCCCGGCACCTACGACGTCGTCCTCGACCTCTCCGGGCGGCTGCGCTTCGGCCGGGTGAGGAGGAAGCTGTCCCGGACGGGGGCGTTCGTCAACGTCAACGCGCACAAGGACCTCCCGGGCCTGGCCGCGTCGCTGTTCAGCCGGAGGCGCGTGCCGCTCGTCTATGTCCCGCACTCCTCGGCCGTGGCGCAGACCCGTGTCCTGGACATGGTCACCCGAGGTGAGATCACGCCCGTCGTGGAAGCGGTCCACGACATAGGCGCGTTCCGGGCGGCCTTCACCGAGCTGACGAGGAACGAGCGGTTCGGCAGGATCGTCCTCTCCTACTGAGACGGACTCCTACCGAGACCGACTCCTGCTGAGACGGACTCCTGCCGAGACCGACGCGGCGACGGCCCAACTCCCTCAGCCCAACCCCCTCACTCCGACGCGCCTACCCGCCGACCGCCTCCAGCGACAGCGCGAACACATGGGCCCGTGCCGTGCCGGAGGGCGGAGCGGCCAGGGTGATGCCGGCCAGCTGACGGGCCGGGTCGAGGTCGACGCTCTGATGGAAGATCGCCGCCTTCGTGGCCAGCGGCCCGCTGCGGGTGTGGATCTGACTGGTCGCCACCGCCGTCGTCTCGCCGTACGCGGGGCCGGAGGCCAGCCAGTTGGTGAGCCGTATCCGCGCCGGGCCGGTGGTGCCGTCGGCGTAACGGAGGGTCGCCGGGACGGTGACGTCTCCCGTGTCGCCCGCGCCGAGGACGTGCAGTCTGCCGTACGCGCCCTGCGGTACGGCGATCTCCTGCCCGGCCGCGACGACGTTGTTGTCGGTGCCCTCGCTGCCGTTGCTGAAGGCGAAGCCGATGCCGGAGTCGGTGGTCTGGCCGGTCTGCGGGAGCTGGACCATGGGGTAGGTGCGGCCGGTGCCGTCGAAGTCCCCGTCGCCGTAGTACATCTCGGTGGTGATGGCGTCGTTGTCGAAGTGACCGGTGAGGTCGACCTGGGTGACGCTCCCGGTCTGCGGCGGCTCCGGCAGGCCCCAGCGGTCGGCCGGGTCGCTCACCGGCACGGGGGCGATGCGCAGTTCCGGGCGCCGACCGACAGGGTGGATCACGGCCTCCGCACCCCGGGGAAGGTCGAGTTCGACCACGCCGTCTCCCAGATCGCGCCACTCGGGTGCCGGGCCGCCGATCCCCGCGACGGTGACCCGACCGCCCATCGAGTGCCGCACCCGGCACGGCTCCCCGGCCAGACTGCGCACCCGTACCCATCTGGTGCTGCCGCCCTTGCGGACGGCGCTGACCAGGAAGGCGCCCTGGGTACGGAAGTCATGCAGGGTGACATCCCGCCAACGCCCCGGCACGGCGGGGAAGATCCGAATGGTGTCGCCCCAACTCGTGCACAGCATGTCGTGCAGGCTCTGCGCCGCCGACAGCGGAGTCTCGATGACCGGACCCGCCTCGTAGTACATCGTGTTGGGCTGGACGAATCGGGCGACCAACTCCCGTAGATACGTCAGTGAGTCGTCGCCCCGGCCCATCATCGCGGAGATGGACGCGGCACCGGTGAAGCTGTAGCCGCGCAGGGCTCCCTCGAAGCCGATCCAGTGCTTCAACGACCGTTCGATCAGGTCGCGTTGTTCCGGCTGCTCCCAGTTGACGAGGTAGAGGGGGTATACGGAGAGCATGTGGGAGTAGTGCCGGTGCGACTTCGCGAAGGGCACCCCGGCACCGATCATGAAGCCGTCGTCGTCCACCGGGTAATCGGTGAGCTTCTCCAGCACCTCACGCCAGCGCGGCGCCAACTCGTCGTCCACGCCGAGCAGTTCGGCGGACTCGACCAGGGTCCGGCAGCTCCAGCGCAGCAGCGCCAGGTCGTAGTTGCAGTCGGGGGCGCTGCCGTACTCGGGCGAGTACGTCCTCGGCAGATGGAGCCGCCCGTCGTCGCCCTCGTACAGGAAGTGCAGGTAGTAGTTGGTGGTCCGGCGCAGCAAGGGGAAGAGGATGTCCTCCAGCAGTCCCCGGTCCATGGTGTGGCGGTAGCTCAGCCATACGTTGTGCAGCGCCCAGGGGAGGTTGCCGACCTCCGGATCACCGGTGGCGGCGCCGGGTACGGGGACCGTGCCGTTGTCGTCGCACTGGGCGTCCGTGCTGCGGCGCAGGCCCGCCGAGTCGGCACGGTACTGCGGCTGGAGGGCGCCGATGAGGGTGTCGGTGTGCTCGGCGAGGGTGCGGGGGACAGCGTCCAGTTCGAGGTGGTTGGAGCCGTGCACCGGCCAGTACTCCAACTGGACGTTGAGGTTCCACCAGACCGCCGGCCAGGGGGTGGGCTCCAGCCAGGGGCCGGTGGTGGCCATGACGGGGGCGTGCTCGCGGGCGGCGGAGGCGAGCTTGTAGAGCTGGATCGAGTAGAAGCTCTGCAGCATGCCGTCCGGGAGCGAGACGAAGCTCTTGCGGTGGAAGCGGTGCCACCACTCGCGGTGCGTGCGCAGCAGACTGGACACGGGCAGCGCGGACGCCTTGCGCACCGCCGTACGGGCCCGCCCCTCGGCGTCGGTGCCGGGGTGGGAGTGGGTGACGGCCAGGTAGTACGTACGGTCGTCGCCGTGCGCGCGCTCCCGATGGGCGGTGGCCGTCCGGCCGCCCCCGGCCAGCGACTGCACCACGAGCGTCGTCCCGTCCGGCTCCTCGGTGGTCACCGGTGCCGGGTTGGGCGGCATGGCGGCCGGCGGGTCCTCGCGGACGATACGCGGGCTGACCGCCGGTGAGGGCGCGAACTCCCAGCGGAAGTCCCGCTCCCCGGCGTCCGCGCGGGCGGTGACCAGCAGCAGCGTACGGTCGTTGTGAACCAGCGCGCGCAGCCGGATGGTGCCTTTGTCGGTGGTGACGGTGCCGCTGATCTCCGCGTTCCACAGGTCGAGGCGGAGATCGGCGCCGGTGAGCGTGCCGACCGGGTGCAGCAGGAGGTTGCCGACCGGGAGCCGGGCCACGCCCCAGTCGCTGCCGAACTCCGGCCGGTGATCCTGCACTTCGCTGTGGTGCACGGTGAAGCGCAGCGCGTTGCGGCCGGGCTCCTGGTAGACGATCGAGCCGAGCAGCCCGTTGCCGAGGAACGGCCCCTCGTACCAGGTGCGCGGTATCCGCTTCCACACCGGGTCCTGCGCGCCGAGGAACTCCCGCCATTCGCGGTCGGTGCGCATCCCCACCAGCGTCGCGGGCCCACCCGCCTGTGCCGAGGCCGCCGAGGCGGGTCCGGCCGTGGCGACCGGTGTGGCGGCCCCGGCGGCGACTCCGCCCAGGAATCCCCGTCTGCTGACTCCCATCATCGATCTCCCATCAGAGAACTGCGGCTCATGACTACGGTTCATGACTACGACTCAGATTGATCCGATGTATCAGCTAGACGGGAGCGTAAGAAGTGGCTAATGATGCGTCAATAGACCGGACCTGCCCATGAGTTACCTCCGATGAATCGATGACTCCTGCGCTTGGGAGGCACCCATGCCCGTCATACGATCCGCCGTCACCAGAGCCAGAGCCGTCACCAAAGCCGTGACGATCGCCGTCTGCATCGCCGCCCTGTGCGCACCGACCGTCGCCGCCGAAGGCCAGGACACCGGCTCCCGGCGGACATGGCGCACCACGGCTCCCGGCGGCGACATGTCCGCCGAACTGTCCCTCACCGACTCCGGCGCACTCACCCTGACCGCCCGCGACGGCCGTACGACGGTGCTGCGGCCCTCCGCCCTCGGCATCCGCACGGCCGTCACCGACTTCTCCACCGGCCTGACCTACGCCGGCCGCAAGGACCGCCGGATTCACGAGACCTACACGACGACCACCGGCGCCCGCACCCACCACACCCTCGACGCCAACGAATCCGTCCTCACCTTCCGCAAACAGGGCCGCATCCTGCGGATCGCCGTGCGGGTCGCCTCCGACGGCATCGCCTACCGCTACGAACTCCCCGAGGGCGACGGCGACAGCGGTACCGTCACCGTCCTCGGCGAGACCTCGCGCTACGCGGTGCCGGCGCGGTCCGACGCCTACCTGCTGCCGTACGACAACGGCCGCCAGGACTACGAGTCCCTCCACACCCGCACCGAACTGGCGAAGGCCAGGACCGGCACCGACTACGGCTACCCGTCCCTCTTCCGCGTCACCGACGACAGCTGGCTGCTGCTCGGCGAGTCCGGCCTCGACAGCTCCTACGCCGGCTCCCGGCTCACCCTCGACGGCGTCGACCCGGACGCGGGCCGCTTCCGGCTCCGGCTGCCCGACCCCGCCGAGGTGACCACGGCACCCTTCGCGACCCCGTGGCGGACCATGGTGATCGGCGATCTCGCCACGGTCACCGAGAGCGACCTGATCACCGACCTCGCGGCCCCCTCGAAGGTCCCCGACACCTCCTGGATCAAACCGGGCAGGGCCGCCTGGTCCTGGTGGTCCGACGGGTCCAGCCCGAGCAGCCTCGCCGCACAGAAGAAGTTCGTCGACCACGCCGCCGAACAGGGCTGGGAGTACGTCCTCGTCGACTCCGGCTGGAGCAACGACTGGATGCCCGAACTCATCGCCTACGCACGGCAGAAGGGCGTCGGCGTCTGGCTGTGGGTGCGCTGGCAGACCATCGACGCGGCGAGCGAGATCGACACCCTGCTGCCTCGGTGGAAGTCCTGGGGCGCGGTCGGACTGAAGATCGACTTCATGGAGTCGGACGGCCAGGACCGGATGCGCTGGTACGACGCGATCTTCGCGGGCAGCGCGCGCGACGAACTGATGCTGAACTTCCATGGCGGCACGATCCCCCGGGGCCAGCAGCGGACCTGGCCCCAGCTGATGACGGTCGAGGCGGTGAGGGGCGCCGAGGGCACCCGCCCGCGTCCGGGCCGCGAACCCTTCCCCGCCGCCCACTACACGACCTTGCCCTTCACCCGAAACCTCACCGGCTCGATGGACTTCACCCCGGTCACCTTCACCGGCGTACGCCCCACCAGCGACGCCGCCGAGCTGGCCCTGTCGGTGGTGTACGAGTCCGGGGTCCAGCACTTCGCCGACAGCGTCGAGTCGTACCGCGCCCGGCCCCTCGCCGAACGCTTTCTGCGCGGGGTGCCCACGGTCTGGGACGACACCGAACTGGTCGACGGGGCGCCGGGCGACCGGGCGGTGTTCGCCCGCCGGTCGGGCGACGAGTGGTTCCTCGGCGCCGTGACCTCCGGAACCGCCCGCACCCTCGACGAACGGCTCGACTTCCTCGGCCCCGGCCGCTGGCTCCTCGACCTCTACCGAGACGCCCCGAACGGCGACGGCCTCACCACCGAGACCCGCGAGGTCACCGCCGACTCCCGGCTGACGGTCGACATACCGACGAACGGCGGCTACGCGGCACGCGTGTGCCCGGCCGAACCCGGCCGCACGACCTGCGGCTGACGTCCCGCCGCAGCCACACACCAGATGACCGCGGCCCCGCATCACACGCCACCCGCGAGCGCCCGGAGCGTCCGGGCCTCGCGGGCCAGCGCCTTCTCGTCGTTGTCGGGGACGAACTCCAGCAGGACATCCAGGCGTCGCTCGTGCGCACGGCCCAGGGCCGCCCGCCACAGCTCGGCACGGGCGTCGAGGGGGAGACGCGTCGTACCGGGCCACCACGAGAAGGCGTGCACGGCGGCCACCCGGTCGACCAGCGTGTCGAGCCCGGCGAGGGCGTCGGCGTCCGGCGTGTCCAACGGGGGCTGCCAGTACGTCCGTACGTCCGCCCGGCCCACCTCCTCCAGCAGCCGCAGGGTGCGGTCCGCGCCGTCCGTCAGGGTGTTGCGGTGGAACTCGAAGGCGAGGTCGACGCCCGCCTCGGCCGCCAGCTCGGCCGCCCGCCGGGTGTCCCCGACGACCGCCGCCCGCTTCTCGGGGCCAGTCTCCTCGGTGCCCGTGGCGCCCGCCCAGATCCGGATGCGGGGCGCTCCCAGCCGTACGGCCGAGTGGAGCACCGGCTCGAACTCCGCCGGGTCGGAGTGCCCGGCCCGGTAGTACGAGCCGTATGAGGCGACCGCCAGGCCCGCCGCCCCGGTGGCGTCCCGTACCCGGGCCGCGATGTCCGTGTCGCCGGGCGGTACATGGAGGTCGCCGCCCCACTCGACGCATTCCAGGCCCGCGTCCACCGCCGCCGCGATCACACCGGGCGCGTCGAGATGGCGCAGGGTGACCGAGCACAGCCCGAGGCGGGCCGTCACGCCGGGTCCTCGGTGACGGTCAGGCCCCCGTCGCAGAGATGGACGACCGTGCGGGTGCCATCGGCCCAGCAGGCCGTGAGGGCAAGGCCGTCGACCTCGACGGTGACCTGCCCGGAGAGCGGGGGAGGATCGGGTTCGGCGGTGAGGGAGGCGAGGGCGGCGAAGACCGTGTCGGAGGGGTTCTCGCCGACGGTTCCGGTGAGTTGGGGGACCAGGGCCCAGGGGCCGTGGGCGGTGCCCTGAGGTGCGC
Source organism: Streptomyces sp. NPDC002643 (assembly GCF_053592555.1). Classification (NCBI taxonomy): domain Bacteria; kingdom Bacillati; phylum Actinomycetota; class Actinomycetes; order Kitasatosporales; family Streptomycetaceae; genus Streptomyces; species Streptomyces sp. NPDC002643. The sequence goes on along the minus strand of NZ_JBSFVY010000013.1, from coordinate 95,245 downwards.
GGACGGGACGGAGCGTCCGCCAGCCGTACAGGGGGAGGAGCCGGCTGCTCACGTCGGGTCCGTCGAGGCTGATTCCGTCGGAATGGTCCGCGGCTTCGGAGGCGGAGGCGGAGGAGGAGGGCGACAGGGCGACCGCCCAGCCGGTGTGGTGGATCGGTGTTCCGGGTGGTGCGCCCATCGTGCGGTGCACCCGCAGTTCGAGGCTGCCGCGTACCAGCGTCAGGCTCTCGATACGGGCCGAGGGGAGGACCGGGCCGCCCTCGGGGAAGACCGGGCGATGCCAGGACGCCAGCCAATTCGAGCCGTGGGCAAGTGGGTTGATACGGATACGGGCGCTGTGGGTGCCCCGGGCCTCCAGCCAGATGTGGTTGTCGGGGGTGTTGGCGGCGCCGGTGGGGCCGGTGCGGGTGGAGTAGGCGAGGCGGGCGTAGAGCGGGTCCCCGGGGGCCGCCTCCGGGGCGCGGGAGTCGAGCTTGTAGCTGCCGTGGTTGTGCAGCCGTACCAGTCCGTCCCCGGCGGTGGTCTGGATCAGCAACCCGGGGGCCGGAAGGGGCAGTACGCGATCGGCGCCCTCGACCGGCGCGGGTTCCTCCGTCGCCGTCCACACCGGGTCCTCGGGCGGCAGCAGCAGGGCGAGGAAGCCCTTGGACGCCCAGTACGGGGAACCGGGCCCGGAGTACCGCTGGAGCGTGGCCGCGTGGGGGCCGTACCAGCCGAGGGTGAGGATGCCGTCCTCGCCGAGCGCGCCCCGGTCGAGGAAGTGACGCAGGGCTCCGCTGAGCACGCGGCGGGTGGTGCCCGGGGCGAGCGGGGTGTGGCCGGTGAGAGCGCCGAGCGCCACAGCCGCGCCCGCCGCGAAGCGGTAGGTCAGGGAGCGGCCGTGGTGGATCGGGGCACCGTTCGAGTCGAAGAGGAGGGCGAAGCCGTCGAGGAACTCCCGCAGACGGGGGCCGAGCCGGGCCGACAGCTCCTGGTCCCGGGCGAGATGGGCGTGCAGGAGTGGATAGAGGTGCAGGGCCCAGCCGTTGTAGTGGTCGAAGGCGCGGCCGTCGCCGTCCGAGTACCAGCCCTGGCCCTGGTACCAGCCGTCCAGGAGGTCCAGACCGCGTTCGACGGCGCGGCGGGTCAGGGCGTCACCGCGTCCGACGGACTCCAGGAAACCCGCGACCGTCAACGGGAACAGATACCAGTTGTTCGGCGCGGGAGTGTGGGTGAGCGCGCCGCGCAGCCAGCGCTCCACGCGGTCCTGGTCGTCGGCGGGGAGGGCGTCCCAGGTCCAGGGCGCGGTGAGCCGTAGACCGAGGGCCACCGAGGCGGACTCCACCATCGGCTGGCCCTGGATGCCGTGGTGGCCGATCTCCGGCCAGGACTCGGCGTCGTCGCGGCCGGGGGTGAGGGCGCCCCGGCGGAGACCGGCGGTGTAACGCTCCAGGAAGCCGTGCGGGTCCTTCCCGGAGGCACCGGCGGTGCGCAGGGCCGCCAACAGGAACGTACGGGCGAAGCCCTCCAGACCGTCGGAGCGCACGCCGGACTTCGAGGGCGGGCCCGGAAGGTCGATGAGGGCGTGACCGGGGGTGGCGTAGCGGAGGGCGGAGGTGAGGAGGTGGTCGGCCACCGCCTCCCAGTGGGCTCGGGTGTAGCCGGTGTGCGGGCTGAGGGTGCGGTCTTCGGTCGGGAGGGGGAAAGGGAGTTCGGGCATGGCGGGGCCACGCCTCCGTTCGTCTGTGTCGCGTCGTGTGTGTGTCGCGGCCGGTCCGGTGGCTCAGGCGAGGCGGGCCAGGGCTTCCGGGCGTACGGGGTGGGTGAAGGGACGGCCGAGGACGTACGACTCGACCTCGGCGAGGGCCAGTTCGGCGAGGCGGCGCAGCTCTCCGCCCTTGGAACCGGCGATATGGGGGGTCAGGAGGACGTTGGGGCAGTCGTAGAGCGGGGAGTCGGCGGGCAGGAGGTCCGGTTCGGTGACGTCCAGGACGGCGTGGAGTCGTCCCGAGGTCACCTCCCCGATCAGGGCGTCCTGGTCGACGACGGCGCCGCGCGCGGTGTTGATCAGCGTGGTGCCGGTGCGCATCCGGGCCAGGAGGTCGCGGCTGACGAGACCGTGCGTCTCGGGCAGCAGCGGAGTGTGCACGCTGACGGTGTCACCGCGCTCGAACAGCCCCTGAAGGGAAACGGGTTGGGCGCCCAGGGCGCGCGCCTCGGCGTCGGTGACATACGGGTCGTACAGCAGGACCGTCAGATCGTGCGGGCGGAGCAACTCGATGACCCGGCGGCCGATGATCGAGGCGCTCAGGATGCCCACCGTGCGGCGGTAGTTGCCCATCTCGGGGTGGCGCTCGTTCCAGTCGACACGGCGGCGCTCCGCGCGGTGGACACGGGCGGTCTCCAGGACGCGTTTGTTGGCGAGCAGGATCATGGCGAGGGTGTACTCGGCGACGGGCACGGCGTTGGCCGCGGCGGCGGAGGAGACACGCAGGCCGCGTTCCCAGCAGGCCGGGGTGATGTGGTGCCGTACGGTGCCCGCGGTGTGGACGACCGCACGCAGCCGGGGTGCCGCCCCCAGCACGGCGGCGTCCAGGGGTGGACAGCCCCAGCCGGTGACCAGCAACTCGACGTCCGCCAGGGCATGTTGGGCGGCGGGCGTGGTGAGGTCGTCCAGGACGAGAAGCGGGTCGATGTCGGTCAGCGCGGCGAGGCGGGCGCGCGCATCGGCGTCGAGTACCTGGCGGGCGGTGCGCTGCGCCATGGCCAGGGCGGCGCGCGGGCGGCGGGTCACTTGACGCTCCCCGCGGTCAGGCCCGACTTCCAGTACCGCTGGAGCGTCACGAACGCGACGATCAGCGGGACCACGGCGAGCAGCGAGCCGATGACGACGAGCGGGTAGTACTCGGGCGACACGGTGGCGGAACTGTTCCAGGTGTAGAGGCCGAGGCTGAGCGGATACAGCTTCTCGTCGGAGAGCATCACCATCGGCAGGAAGAAGTTGTTCCAGATCGCGGTGAGCTGGAAGAGGAAGACGGTGACGAAACCCGGGCCGAGCATGCGCAGGCTCACCCGGAAGTAGGTCTGCAGCTCGCCGGCGCCGTCGACCCGGGAGGCCTCCAGGACCTCCGTCGGTACATAGCCACTGCTGAGCAGGCGGGCCAGATAGACGCCGAAGGGGTTGAAGAGGACCGGGACGAACACCGCCCAGAAGGTGTTGACCAGGCCGATGCCGGACGCCACCAGGTACAGGGGCAGGGCCAGGACCGTCGGCGGGACCATCACCCCGGTCAGGACCAGCCCGAACAGCTTCTCCTTGTGCGGGAAGTCGTACTTGTCGAACGCGTACCCGGCGGCCACGCTGATCAGCGCACCGGCGAGCGCGCCCACCACCGCGTACAGCAGGCTGTTGACGTACCAGCGGCCGTAGACACCCTCCTCCATGGAGAACAGCTCGGTGAGGTTGTGGCCGAGGGAGAAGTCGCCGAAGGAGAAGATGTCGCTGCCGAAGAGGGCGTCGGAGTTCTTGGTCGCGGCCAGCAGCAGCCACAGGCCGGGCAGCAGGGTGTAGAGGGCGGCGATCAGGACGACGGTGTTGGCGACGGTACGGCTGGTGAGTCCGCTGCCGGAAGACCGCGCGGACGCGGGGCCGAGGGCGGTCATCGGGCGCTCCTCTCCCGGCGGCCCGCCCACCGGGTCACCGCGTACGACAGGGCGCAGGTGACCAGGAGCAGGATCACGGAAGCGGCGGAGGCCAGGCCGTAGTTGTTGCGGCGGAAAGCGGCGTCGTAGATGTACATGTTGGGCGTGTAGCGGGAGTTGACCATCGGGGTCGCCTGGTGCATCAGCGTGGGCTCCGTGAACAGTTGCAGCGCGCCGATCAGAGCGAACATGCAGACCATCACCACGGACCCCCGGATGATGGGCACCTTGACCAGCAGCGCGGTACGGATACCACCGGCGCCGTCGATCCGCGCCGCCTCGATCACCTCGCGGGGCAGGGCCTGGAGGGCGGCGTAGAAGATCACCATGTTGTAGCCGAGGCCGCTCCACAGCGCGATGTTGACGATGGACGGCAGCACGGTGTTCAGGCCGAGGAAGTCGATGTGGACGTCCATGTCGGCGAGCAGATCGATGACCGGGCTGAGACCGGGTGTGTAGAGGTACAGCCAGATGACGGCGGCGATGAGGCCGGGCACGGCGTGCGGGAGGTAGAGCATCATCTGCGCGGTGCGCCGCAGCCGGATCAGCCCGGAGTCGAGCAGCAGCGCGAGGGCGAGCGCGCCGACGACGACCGCGGGGACGAAGATCAGACAGTAGAGGGCGATCACGCCGAAGCCGGAGCGGAAGCTCGGGTCGCCGAGGACCGCGAGATAGCTGCGCAGACCGGTGAAGACGGTGGTGCCGCCACCGAAGCCGAGACCCTCGTGGTCCTGGCCGAAGAAGCTCAGGTAGATCGCGTAGCCGACCGGGACCAGGAACACGGCCACGAGCAGCGCCGTGAACGGGGCGAGCAGCACGGCACAGGCGAGGCCCTGCTGACGGCGTCCGGCGCGGCGGGGCCGGGCGGGCCGCGCGGTGGGCGCTTTCGGACCGGTGCGTTGATGTTCGGAGAGCGCTGTGCTCACGGCTGCACCTCTGGTTGGTTGTGACCGACAGGCCGGGGCTCGTCTGGTGGGTGGTGGCCGATGGGCCGAGGCTCGTCCAGTGGGTGATGATCGACAGGCCGGGGGCTCTGCTAGTTCGTGGTGACCGACAGGCCGAGGCTTTCCAGATCGGGCAGCGTTCTGCGCTCCCCCTCGCGCAGCGCGCCGATGATCGTGCCGCTGCCGGCTCCGGCCTTGGCGAAGCCGTCCTCGACGGAGGTGATCGTGGAGGTCATCCGCGGCCCCCACTCCCAGCGCGGGGAGACGAGCCCGGCGGACTGCTGGAAGAGACCGAAGATGTCCTGGCCGGAGTAGTAGGAGGTGTCCATCTCCTCCCGCGCCACCGGGACCAGCGCGGGTACGGCCGGGAAGGCGCTGCTGATCCCGCTGGAGAGCTTGGCCCGCAGGGCGTCCGGGCTGGTCACCATCCAGGTGATGAACTCCAGTGCCTCCTCGGGGTGCCGGCTGTCCTTGGTGACGGCGAAGGTGGAGCCGCCCTGGGTGCCGAGCGACGGCTTGGCGGGGTCCCACTGGGGGAGCGGGGCGATCGCCCACTTGCCCTTGCCGCCGGGCGTGGAGTTCATCAGCGATCCCGCCGCCCAGGCACCCGCCATATAGCCGACGGTCTCACCGCTCTGCAGATGGGCCCGCCACTGCTGGCTGTCCACCGGCTCGACCCGTACCAGGTCCTCGTCGACCAGCTTCTGCCAGTACGCGGCGACCTTGCGGGTCGCGGCGTCGGCCAGGTCGATGTGCCAGGTCTCGTCGGAGGTCCGGAACCACCGTGCCCCGGCCTGCCGGGCGAACCCGGCCATGTGCTGCGAGCCGTTGGTGAAGAAACTGGCGATACGGGCGCCGGGGTCGGCCCTCTTGAGCACGCGGGCCGAACTCTCGAACTCCGCCCAGGTCTTGGGGACCGGGATGCCGTACTCGGCGAAGACGTCCCGACGGTAGAAGAACATCATCGGTTCGATGTCCACGGGTACCGCGTAGATACGGCCGTCGAGGGTGGTCAGATCGAGGGCCTGGGGGAGGAAGGCCCGTCGTACGGAGTCGGGCAGCATGCCGGTGAGATCGCGGGGCACGCCGTCGATCGCGTAGCCGGGGAGCTGCGGGTACTCCATGGTCGCCACGTCCGGGGCGTTGCCGGCGCGGGCGGCGTTGCTGAGCTTGGCCCAGCCGCCCTGGGGGCCGGAGGGGACCTGCTGGTAGTCGACCCGGATCTTGTCCTGGCCGCGGTTGAACTCGTCCACGACCTCCTGAGTGCCGCGCAGCGCCGACCAGAAGGTCAGCCGCACCGGCCCGCCCCCGACCGAGTCGCCGCCCGACGAGGAGCAACCCGCCAGGATCAGGGCGAGGGCGGCGAACAGTGCGGCGGCGGCCGGGCGTTCACGTCGTCGACCAGGCATGGGCCCTCCCGCGTCGTTGCTGGGTCACCGAAATCCTGGGCGCGGGACGAAAAAGGCGTCAATAGATCGAACAGAAGAAACTAAAGCGGTCAAACGAATAATGAGGGGAGGGAAGGGAGGGCGAGCGCGCGACGGCGTGCGATGACTGCGGTGGCGCTGGCGGTGGCGGCGTGCGGTGAATGCTGGGAGCGTGTCGGTGTCAGCGCTCGGCGAGGGGGGCCGTGGACTCGCGGACGACGAGGGACGGCAGTAGCTCCACATGTCGGGTCGCGCCCGGTCTGAAGCCCTCGCGGGCCGCGCCGAGTCGGCGCAGCAGGAGGTCGAACCCGATGCGCCCCAGCTCGGTCTTCGGTGGGGCCACGGCCGTCAGCGGGACGGGACCCAGGTCGGCGACCACGTCGTTGTAGGCCACCACCGAGCACCGCCCCGGCACCTCGACACCGGCCGCCTGCAACCGCTGGACCAGCACCAACGCGTCCCGGTCGCTGTGGATGAGGACCGCCGACGCCTCCGTCGCGCGCACGGCCTCCACCAGGTCCGCCGAGCGGGGATCGGCGGCGGACGCGTCCGGGCCCGCCGTGCGCGAGCTGAGGATCGTACGACAGCCGTCGTCGAGGCCCCGCGCGGCGGTCTGCGCGGCGAACTCGTCGCGGATCACCCGCGCGGTGGGGCTGTCGTCCCGGGCGGCCAGGACGATCCGCCGGTGCCCGAGCCCGGTGAGGTGCTCCAGGGCCAGATGTACTCCGTAGGCGTGGTCGGAACGCACGGAGTCCAGCGGGTAGATGGCGCCGGCGCGGGCCGGACGCCGCTCCACCAGCACGACCGGGACGTCCAGCTCGGACAGCCAGCCGTGGTCCGCCTCCGTCTCCTCCGCCCGGGTGCGCCAGTGCGGCGACAGCAGCAGGCCGCGCGCACCGCCGTCGAGTGCCTGGCGCACCGCCTCGCGCTCGGCGCCGCCGTCGTCGGCCGCGAGATGCAGTTCGAGTCGCAGCCCGGCCTTCTCGGCGGCCTCGCGGGCTCCCTGGACGGCCTCGGTGAGGTAGGTGTTGCGCTCCGGCACGATCATGGCGACGGCATCGCCGCCGGGCACGCTCGCCTGGGGCACCGGCCCGAGCGACCGCGCCACGCCGTGCCCCCTGCGCATCTCCCCGCGCCGGGCCAGTTCCTCGACGTCACGGCGGACCGTGACGACGGAGACCCCGAGTTCATCGGCGAGATCGGTGATCCGCGCGACCCCCCGTCCCCGCACCAGCTCCGCGATCCGGGCCTGCCGCTTCTCCGCCGACTCCCGCACTGCCCCACCGCTTTCGATCGAACGGTCGCGATTCCCCCATCGTACCGATCAATCGATCAGTCCGGGCTCGGTGGGATATACCTCGGTACGGAGGCGGGGGAGCCGAGGAGAGAGGGTTCGTCGATGCGGTCGGAGACGAAGGGGCGTCCGCGAGGGCTGTTCGTCGGGCTGTGCACGCTGGATGTCATCCAACTCGTGGACCATGTCCCGGCCTCCGACGAGAAACTGACGGCTCATGAGCAGGTCGTGGCGGCGGGCGGCCCGGCGGCGAACGCGGCCGTGGCCTTCGCCCACCTCGGCGGCGCGGCCCGCCTGCTCACCGCGATCGGCTCCCATCCGCTCGGAGCCGCGGCCAAGGCCGATCTGGACCGGGCCGATGTCGCGGTCATGGACCTGGCCGCCGTCGCGCCGGAACCGCCCGCCGTGTCGTCCATCCTCGTCACCGCCGCCAGCGGCGAACGCGCCGTCGCCTCGACCAACGCCACGGCGTACCGGCTCACCCCGCCCGACGAACTCGCCGCACTGGTGGCGGACTGCGACATCGTCGAACTCGACGGCCACCACGGGGAACTGGCCCTGGCCACCGCCCGCGCCGCCCGCGCCGCCGGTCGCCGGGCCGTACTGGACGGCGGCAGTTGGAAGCCGGGGACGCCGGCGCTGCTGCCGTTCGTCGACGTGGCGGTGTGCTCGGCGGATTTCCACCCGCCGGGCACGAGCACGCCGGCCGAGACCCTGCGGTTCCTGCGGGAACGGGGGGTGATGTGGGCGGCGGTGAGCGGGGGAGGGCAGCCGATCGTGTGGGAGGGCCCCGACGGCGGCGGCACGGTGGAAGTGCCCACCGTGCCCGTGGCGGACACACTGGGCGCGGGCGACATCCTGCACGGAGCGCTCACGTATCACCTGGCGACGCGGCGTCGGCTGTCATCGGACGGTTTCGTCGATGCTCTGCGCGCCGCGGCCGTCGTGGCCTCGCGGTCCTGTACCTCGTTCGGCACCCGGGCCTGGATGCTGGACGACTGACACACACCCAACACATCGGATCTCTACCTCCGCATTGACGCGCACTTTCCCCAACTCTATGTTTCATCGCGGGATAGCTCCGATGATTCGATGAGCCTGCCGGGAGGCGCCGTGCCTTTCCCCTCCGTGCCCGATCCCTCCAGACGTACCGTCCTCGCCACCGGCTCCGCCGCCGTCGGCGGCGCCTTACTGGCCACCGGCCCGACCCCGTACGCGACGGCCGCCGACCACGGTGACCGCACCGACGTAGCCGTACCGTCCACCGACCCCTGGCGAACGGTCCTCGACGACGCCGACCTGGTCTGGCAGCGGATGCCGACCACCTGGTATGAGGGGCCGTTCCTCGGCAACGGCTTCCTCGGCTCCGGGATCTACGCCGAACCGGGCGCCGAGACGAGAGCCGTACGCTTCAACGTCCAGCACTCCGAAGTGCAGGACCATCGCCCGGAGTTCGGGTCTCTGTTCGGCCTGGCCCGGCTGCCGATCGGGTACTTCACCCTGGAACCGGTGGGTGTGATCACCGGCCTCGACTGGCGACTGTCGCTGCACGACGCCGAGTTGACCGGAACGCTCACCACGGACAAGGGCACCCTGGCCCTGCGTGCCCTGATCCACAACGACCGCTCGGTCCTGGCCGTGGAGGTGACGGCGAGCGAGGGCGAGCGCGACTTCCGCTGGGTGTTCCATCCGGCCGACGCCATCAGCCCGAGGGCCGCCTTCAAGCCCCTGCCAGACGGCTATCAGGGCAACCCTCCCGCCCGGCTCTCCGGCCACGACGGGACGAACGCCGCCGTACAGCCACTGCTCGCCGGCGGCCAGCACGTCACCGCGTGGCGGGAGCGGACCCGGGGCCGTACCCGCACGCTGTACGCGCACGTGGCGCACTCCTACCCGACGACCACGGCCCTGCCCCGGGCCCTGAAGGCGATCCGGGCAGCCGCCCGACTGCCCTACACGGCACTGGCATCGCCCCACCGCGCCTGGTGGCACGCCTACTACCGCAAGAGCTTCCTCTCCCTCCCCGACGCCCGTATCCAGCGCTTCTACTGGATACAGCTCTACAAGACGGCCTCCGCCGCCCGCCGTGACGCCCCGGTGATGGCGACGAGCGGCCCCTGGCTGGAACCCACGCCCTGGCCCAACACCTGGTGGAACCTCAACGCCCAGCTGGAGTACTGGCTCATCCATGGCTCCAACCACCTCGAACTCGACGCGATCACACGATCGTTGAGCGAGTTCCGGGCCAACCTAGCCAAGGAGACCCCGCGGCCGTACCGCTCCGACTCCCTCGGCATCCCCCGCACCACCGACCCCCAGCTGATCAACGGCGCGTCCAGCACCCTCATGGGGTACGGCGTCGGCATCCCCGGCCAGGACCCGCCGACCCCGGAGGTCGGCAACCTCACCTGGGCGCTGCACAACGTCTGGCTCAGCTACCGCCACACCATGGACAGGTCGATCCTGCGGGACGTCCTCTTCCCCCTCCTCCGCCAGGCGGTCAACTACTACCTGCACTTCCTGGAGCCCGGCCCGGACGGCGCGCTGCATCTGCCGGCCACCTTCTCCCCGGAGTACGGCGGCAACTCACGCGACTGCAACTACGACCTGATGCTGCTGACCTGGGGCTGCCGAACCCTCCTCGAAACGGCCGAACTCCTGGGCGTCAAGGACGAGTCGGCCCCACGCTGGCGTGAAGTACTGGCGAGAAGGACCCCCTACCCCACCGACGACAACGGCTTCATGATCGGCGCGGACATCCCCTTCGCGAAGTCCCACCGCCACTACTCGCATCTGCTCGCCGTGTACCCCCTCTATGAGGTCACCGGCCGCACCCCTGACGAACGCGCCCTGATCGAGAGGTCGCTCGCCCACTGGGTCGGCTTCGAGGGCGCCCTCCAGGGCTACACCTTCACCGGTGCCGCCTCCATGTCGGCCCTGCTCGGCAAGGGCGAGGACGCGCTGCGCTATCTCGGCGAGCTGATGACCCGCTTCATCAAGCCGAACACCATGTACCAGGAGTCGGGCCCGGTCATCGAGACCCCGCTCTCGGCGGCCCAGTCCCTGCACGACATGATCTGCCAGTCCTGGGGCGGCACCATCAGAGTCTTCCCCGCCCTCCCCGCCGCCTGGTCGGACCTCACCGTCCACGACTTCCGCACCCAGGGCGCCTTCCTGCTGAGCGCGTGCCGCCGCGACGGCACGACCCGCTGGCTCCGCCTCAAGAGCGAGGCGGGCGCCCCCTGCGTCGTACGCCACGACATACCGGGACCGGTCGAGGTACGAGACGCGGCGGGTCGCAGTCTCCGTCACTCCGACCTGGGCGACGACACCATCCGAGTCCCCCTGCGCAAGGGCGACTCGGCCCTGATCACCCCCAAGGGCACCCACCCCGACCTCACCATCGCCCCGGTCCCCCCGAACGAGAACGCCCCACGCTGGGGCCTGCCCATCACCTGAGCGGGCCGTGTCCTGACGCTTGGGTCACTCCCAGACCACCACGTTCTTCCGCACCGGCACCGACGACGAGCCCGTGGCGAACAGTTCGGGTGAGTGGGCGCGGATGCGTTCGATGTCGCTGAAGACGGCGCGCAGATGTGTGCGCATGGCGGTGCGGGCCAGCGCGAGGTCGCCACTGACGACCGCGTCGAAGATCTCCCGGTGCTGGTCGGCGAAGACCCCGGGGGAGACGTTCTCGTGCAGGCCCAGTCGGCGGGCCCGGTCCAGGTGGCCCTTGGCGGCGGCCACGGTCGTCCATACGTTCCCGTGGCCGCTGAGCCGCATCAGGCCCTGATGGAAGGCCTCGTCCAGCTCGAAGAACTCCTCCAGATCCAGCCCCGTACGCTGCTGACGATCGAGGTTGGCCGCCAGCTCCTCGACGAGTGAGGGGTCCAGCTCGGCGGGCAGGGCGTCCAGCGAGGCCAGTTCCACGGCCTCCCTCAGAAACTGCGCGTCCGCGACCTGCGCCGGGTCCACCCGGGACACGAACGAGCCGATCTTGGGAAAGATCTGCACCAGCCCCTCCTGGGCCAGCAGGATCAGGCTCTCCCGCACCGGCGTACGGCTCACGCCCAGCGACGCGGCCAGCTCGTTCTCCGACAGCGCGGCACCCGGGGGCAGTTCGAGGGTCAGCACCATCTGCCGCAGCTTCAGATAAATGGAGCGTCGGCTGGTCCGCCGGTTCGTCTGGGCCATGACCACATCCTACGTATGCCAGAAGGCGTATCCCAGCACAGGTATCGCAGCGGACGTACCGCAGCACAGGTATTGCCCGTCTGTACGACAGCTGCTTCCATACAAGTGCTGCGCGACGGGAGCCGTGCGGCGCCGCCCGCTGTAAGGAGACCCTCAGTGAGCAAGATCGAGCGCGTCGAGGTCTTCGTCGCCTCCCCGGGCCGCACCTTCGTCACCCTGCGCATCACCACCACCGACGGAGTCATCGGCCTCGGCGACGCCACCCTCAACGGGCGCGAACTGGCCGTGGCGAGCTATCTGCGCGACCACCTCGCCCCGCTCCTCGTCGGCCGGGACCCCGCGAGGATCGAGGACACCTGGCAGTACCTCTACAAGGGCGCCTACTGGCGACGCGGCCCCGTCACCATGACGGCGATCGCCGCGGTCGACACGGCCCTGTGGGACATCAAGGGCAAGACCGCCGGCCTCCCCGTCCACCAACTGCTCGGCGGACGCTCACGCGACGGCGTGCTGGTCTACTCCCACGCCAGCGGCACCGACGTCCCCTCCCTCCTCGACGACGTCGAACGCCATCTGGAACTCGGCTACAAGGCCGTACGCGCCCAGGCGGCCGTCCCCGACATCGGCGGCACCTACGGCGTCCGCAAGGGCAAGCTCTACGAACCCGCCGCCACCGACCTCCCCGACGAACAGCCCTGGGACACCGAGGCCTACCTCGGCTTCGCCCCCACCTACCTGGAGGCCGTGAGGGAGCGCTTCGGTTTCGGCTTCCACCTCCTGCACGACGTGCACCACCGGCTCACACCGATCGAGGCGGCCCGCTTCGGCAAGGCCGTCGAGGGGTGCCGGCTGTTCTGGATGGAGGACCCCACCCCGGCCGAGAACCAGGAGGCGTTCCGGCTCATCCGGCGGCACACCACGACACCGATCGCCGTAGGCGAGGTCTTCAACTCCATCTGGGACGTCCGGCACCTGATCACCGAACAGCTCATCGACTACGTACGCACCACCGTGGCCCACGCCGGCGGTATCACCCATCTGCGGCGCATCTTCGACCTCGCCGCGCTGTACCACGTCCGCACCGGCTCGCACGGCGCCACCGATCTCTCCCCGGTGAGCATGGCCGCCGCCGTCCACCTCGACATCGCCGTACCGAACTTCGGCATCCAGGAGCACATGGGCCACCCCGACGAGGCCTGGCAGGTGTTCCGCACGGGCGTCACCTTCGCCGACGGCATGCTGCACCCCTCGGACGAGCCCGGACTCGGCGTCGACTACGACGAGAAGGCCGCCGAGCGCTTCCCGTACCAGCGGCGCTACCTCCCCGTCGCCCGCCGCCTCGACGGCACGGTGCACGACTGGTGAGCGGCGGCCTTCCCCGGCTGGACCGCGCCGCGCTGCCCACCCTCCCGCCTGCCGCGCGGCCCCTCGTCGACCCCGCCGAACTCCGCACCCGCATCGTCCACTTCGGTATCGGCGCCTTCCACCGGGCGCACCAGGCCGTCTACACCGAGAACGCCGCCGCCCGCTCGGGCGAGCCCTGGGGCATCGCCGCGGTCGCCCCACGCTCGACGGCGACCGTCGACGCCCTGCGCGCCCAGGACTGCCTGTACTCGCTCACCGAACGGCACCCGGAGGGCGGCCGGCCCAGGGTCGTCGGCGCGCTCACCGGCGCCTACGCGCTCGAACGCGACCGGACGGCCGTCGACGCCCTGCTCACCGACCCCGAGGTCACCGTCGTGACCCTCACGATCACGGAGAAGGGCTACCACCGCTCGCCCACGACCGGCGGCCTGGACCTCACGGCCGAGGCGGTCGTGGCCGACCTGGCCGCCTCCCACGAGGGCGGCGCGTCGACCGTCATCGGCCGCCTCGCGTGCGCCCTCGCGGCCCGGACACGCTCCGGGGCGCCCCCGATCACCGTCGTCTCCTGCGACAACATGGCGGACAACGGCGCCGTACTCAGCCGTATCGTGCACGACTTCGTCCGCGCCACCGACTGGCCGGACCGGGGGCGCGTCCTGGACCGGATCGCCGAGTCCGTCGCCTTCCCCGCCACGGTCGTGGACCGCATCGTCCCCGCCACCGCACCGCACGACCTCACCGCCACGGCCACCGCCCTCGGCGGAGTCCACGACGCACTGCCGGTGAGCGGCGAACCCTACCGTCAGTGGGCGCTGGAGGACCGCTTCACCGCCCCACGCCCCCCGTGGGAACTCGACGGCGCCCTTCTCGTCCCCGACGCCGCCCCCTACCAACTCACCAAGCTGCGCCTGCTCAACGGCTCCCACTCGGCGCTCGCCTGCCTAGGGCTCGCCGCGGGCCACACCACCATCGCCGACGTCATGGCGGCGGGCTGGGGCGAACGCCTGGTCAAGGCCCTGTGCGCCGAGGTCGCCCCCACCCTGCCCGACGGCGCCCCCGACCCCGACCGCTACGCCGACGACCTCGTCACCCGCTTCGGCAACCCGGCCATGCGCCACCGGCTCCGCCAGATCGCCTCGGACAGTTCGCTGAAGATCACCGAGCGCTGGCTGCCCGCCCTGCGCACGCTCCGCGTACGCGGCACGGCCACACCGATGCTCGAACTCGCCCTCGCCGCCTGGGTGCGCCTCACCCGCGACCCCGACCTCCCCGACCCCGCCCGGAACGCTCTCGCCGCCTGCCACCGCCCCGGAGCAGCCGACACGGACACCACCCGCGCCCTCCTGAGAGCCGTCGGGGCGGCGGACCTGGCGGACGACTCCGCGCTCGTCACCGCCGTCGCCCACCACCTCCCCGCGCTAAGGGCCGGACACGTGGACCTCTGAGCCCGCTCCCGCGTCCGCGCCCACTCCCACCCTCGGTCACTCCCGCCCTCCCCAACTCATACGCCGAACAACGGAGTTCACGATGAAGGACCCCACGACCACGGCCGAGCCGGCCGGCGCCGTACGACGCACCACCAGAGACCTCACCAAGGCCGCCGTGTCCGGCTGGCTGGGAACGGCCATGGAGTTCATGGACTTCCAGCTGTACTCGCTGGCGGCGGCGATCGTCTTCAACAAGATCTTCTTCCCGGACGTCAGCCCCGCCATCGGCCTCATCGCCGCGATGGCCACCTACGGCGTCGGCTACGTCGCCCGACTCGCCGGCGCGGTCTACTTCGGCAGGATGGGCGACCGGCTCGGCCGCAAGAAGGTCCTGACGATCACCATCCTGCTGATGGGCGCCTCGACCACCCTCATCGGCATCCTGCCCACCTACGCCACCATCGGCATCCTGGCGCCCGTCCTGCTCGTCGTGCTGCGGCTCGCCCAGGGCTTCGGCGCGGGCGCGGAGATCGCCGGGGCGACCGTGATGCTCGCCGAGTACGCCCCGACCGGGCGCCGCGGACTCGTCTCGTCCCTGGTGTCGCTCGGCACCAACTCCGGCACCCTCGCCGCGTCCGGGCTGTGGGCGATCCTCCTCGCCGTGCTCAGCGAGGACCAACTGCTGTCCTGGGGCTGGCGGTTGCCGTTCCTGATGAGCTTCCTCCTGCTGCTGTTCGCGGTGTGGCTGCGGCGCAACCTCAAGGAGAGCCCCGTCTTCGAGGAACGCCCCGATGTCGTGGACGGTGTGGCGATGAGCCGCAGCGAGGTGGAGTCGGCGCTCACCGAGGGCACGTCCGGCGACACCGGGCTGCTGGAGGCGGGCCTGAGGCAGCGCAAGGGCCGCGCCTTCTTCCTCGCACTCGGACTGCGCTTCGGCCAGGCCGGCAACTCCGGGCTGATCCAGACCTTCCTCGTCGGCTACATCGCCACGAACCTCGCCGCCGACCGCTCCGTACCCACCGACGCCATCGTCTACGGCTCGCTGCTGGGCTTCCTCACGGTCCCGGCCATCGGCATCCTCGGCGACCGCTTCGGCCGCCGCACGCTCTATCTGGCCCTCACCTCCCTCACGGCCCTCGCCGCCTTCCCGCTCCTGCTGCTGATCACCTCCGGCAGCACACCCGCCCTGATGCTCGGCATGGTCCTGGGCCTGAACATCGGCGTCCTCGGACTCTTCGCGCTGGAGAGCGTCACCATGGCCGAACTCTTCGGCTCCCGCACCCGGTTCACCCAACTCGCCCTGGCCAAGGAGATCGGCGGCGTCCTCGCCACCGCGATCGGCCCGGTCCTCGCGGCAGGCCTCACGGCCGCCACCGGAAGCTGGTGGCCCATCGCCGCCATGCTCGTCGTCTACTCCCTCATCACCCTCGTCAGCGCATGGCTCTCCCCGGAGACCCGGGGACGGGACCTGGTCCGACTGGAGGACGCGGTATGAACCGTACGGCGCCCATGAAGGCCGTCGTGGTGCACGGCGCCGGTGATGTCCGGATCGACGAACGGCCCCGGCCCGAACCCGGTCCGGGCGAGGTGCTGCTCGCCCTGGAGTGGGGCGGCATCTGCGGCTCCGATGTGGCGTACTGGCGGAAGGGGGCGTCGGGTACGGCGTCCCTCGCCCACCCCCTGGTCCTCGGCCATGAGGTCGCCGGGCGGATCGCGGCAGTCGGCGCCGGGGTCACCGGCCTGTCCGAGGGGCAACCCGTCACCGTCCACCCGGCCCAACTCATCGGCGAGGTCCCCGAACACCTCGCCGGACGCACCAACCTCCACGCCCACGTCCGCTACTTCGGCTCGGCGGCCTTCACCCCCCACACGGACGGAGGCTTCAGCGAGTTCCGTACGGTCCGCGCGGCCCAGGTCCGCCCCCTGCCCGACGGCGTGGACACCGAGTCGGGCGCCCTCGCCGAGCCGCTGGCCGTCGCCCTGCACGCCGTGGGCCGCGTCGCGGCGCTGCGGGGGCGTACGGTGCTGGTCAACGGGGCCGGTCCGATCGGCGCGTTGGTGGTCGCGGCGGCCAAGTACCGTGGCGCGCGGACGGTGTTCGCCGCCGACCTCTCCGCCTCCTCCCTCACCGTGGCCCGCCGGATGGGCGCCGACACCACGGTCGACCTCTCACGGGGCGAGGCACTGCCGCAGGACGTCGAGGTCGTCTTCGAGGCATCCGGCGCACCGTCCGCACTGGGCCCGGTCCTGAGGGCGACCGCACGTGGCGGCACCCTCGTCCAGGTCGGTAACCTGCCCGGCACCGCCGTACCCGCCGCCCTCGGCGACCTGGTCACCCGTGAGATCACCTGGATCGGCTCCTACCGCTTCGTCGACGAGATCGACGACGCCCTCCACGCCCTGCGCGACGGCCTGGACATCACCCCGGTCATCAGCCACCGCTTCCCACTCGAACAGGCCGAGCAGGCCCTCACGGTGGCGGCGGACCCCACGACCGCGAGCAGCAAGGTGATGCTGCGACTCGATGGGGAGCGGCCGGCACCGGCACCCGTTCGATCGTGACGGGGTACGACAGAAGGTGGGTCATCGGGTCGCGGCCCGAGTGATGGCCGCTGCCGCGAGTTCCGTCGCGAGGCGGCGCAGGCGCTCGGCGGACGGGTCCCCGCCGACGGTCACGTTCAGGGTTTCGACCATCGACTCGCCGTCGTGGACGTAGGCGCGATGCACGACCCTGATACGGCAGGTGTCGTCGCCTTCCTCGTCCGGTTCGATCACGGCGGTACGGCCGCCGATCCGGGTGAGGGCGCCGTCGGCGGCGGTGGGCGGCTGGTCGCGGTCGAAGCGCAGCTCGGCCCACAGGTCGTTGGTCGTGCTCTCCCACTCGCAGTCCCAGTTCCCGAAGCCGATCTCCGGGTCGCGGGCGTCGATGCCCGGGATGGCCTCCAGATCGCTCGCGCTGAGCAGTGTGCACGCGTCCTGGTGGATCAGCGAGTCCTCGGCGGCGGTCGGGGAGCGCCGGGGCAGACGGCCTCGGTTGAGTTCCTCGACGGCGTACGCGGTGGCCGCCTCGGCGATCCCGCAGAGCGGTGGATCGCCCTCGGAGTCCTCGGCCTGCGCGATGACCTCGACGACCACCTCGGGGTCCCCGACCGGCAGCAGGGCCTTGACACAGGCGTCGCTGTCGTCGTCCTCGTCCACCACCCTCACGGCGCCCACGGTCCGCGTCGGCACCGCCAGTTCCGAGGGACCGCCGGTGTCGTACCAGAACTTCACATGCACGGTGCCCTCGTCACCGGTGTCCACGAGCACGTCACAGCGGTCGAAGTTGCCGTAGTCCCGGTCGAGTTCCGCTTCCCCGAACCGTTTGAGCGCGGAGGCGTCGGCGAGTGCGCACAGATCGGCGGTACGGGGGTCGCCGAAGACCGAGTCCGTGTCCGTGACCGTGCCGGGCGGCCCACCGGTCGGGGTGGACGAGGCCCGGGGCGCGGTGGACGGCGCGGCCGAACCGGACGGTGTCCCGCCGCCCGTGCTGCCCGTGTCGTCGCCCCCGGCCAGCACGAGGGCGACGACGAGGACGAGGACGAGTGACAGCGCGCCCACGCCGAGGACTGCCGAGAGGGCCCCGGGCCGAGAGGGTAAGAGGGCCGCGAGCCCATGCCGACGACTCACATCGGAGCCGCCCCGCGAGTCCCCGACCCCCGACGCGCCCTCGGCCCCTCTCCTCTCACCCGCCCTGCCCTCGGCCCCCTTCTCCTCGGACGCCTCCCCCTCAGCCTCCCTCTGTTCGGCCCCCTTCCCCACCGCCGGCGGCAGCGGCGTCTGAGGCCCCGCGATCCGTTCCAGCAACCGCTGGACCTCCGTCGCGTCGGGGCGGTCCCCGGGATCGCGGGCGAGCATGGCCGGCAGTACCGGGGCCAGCACCCCCGTGTCCCCGGTCACCTCCCAGTCGCCCCGCTCGGCCATGCGCTGGGCGAGGAAGGGGTTGTAGGAGTCCTCGTCGTCGTCCGCGCCGGGCCGTGGTGGGTGGCCGGTGACCAGGGCGTGGAGGGCGCAGGCGAGGGAGAAGATGTCGGACGCCGGTTCGGGGCGGCCGGTGACGGCCTCGGGGGCGGCGTAGTCGGGGGTGTAGCTGACCCGGCCGTTGGGGGTGATCGTGTCGTCGCCGCCGGCACGGTACGCGGCCCCGAAATCGGCCAGCTTGGCTAGCCCTTCGGGGGTGACGACGATGTTCGCGGGCTTGATGTCGCCGTGCACGATCCGCTTGGCGTGCAGTGCCGTGAGCGCGGCGGCGATCTGCGAGCCGACGCGTGCCGCCCGTTCCGGGGACAGCGGGGGCCGGCCGTCGAGGCTGCCGCCGGACACATACTCCATGACCAGCCACGAACTCCCGTCGGGCAGTGGCAGTACGTCGTGGAGCGTCACCACATGGGCGTGACCCGCGTGGACCTGGGCCCGTCCCTCGGCCTGAAGCCGGTCGAAGCCCTCGGCGCCGGCGTCCGGGAGGCGAGACCGCTTGAGGACGACCTCTCTCGGCAGTTTCAGATCGCGGGCGAGCCACACCTCGCCCATTCCCCCGTCGAAGGGGCCCCGCGTCAGCCGGTAACGCCCGCCGACCGTCGTTCCCAGGCGCACCCCACACACCCCTCGACCGTAGATCCGGAGAACCGCGACCGAACCTACTGGCGGAGGACCGGGGCGCACCCGGCCTTCACGGGATGTTCCCACCTTCACGGGATGTTTCGCGATCCACGCCCCACGCGGAGGGTGAGATGTGCAGGGCAGGACGGGCCCGGATCAGTACGCCGGTTCCACCGCGCCCCCGGGCATCCTGCCGCCGTTCTCCCGGCCCACCCCGCACAGCACCTGCCGGAACCCGGAGTCCCACTCCTCGTCGCCGGAGTACCAGCCGGACATCTCGTACTCCTTCCCCCGGACCCAGTTGACGCCGTACTTCCGCTCGCACAGCCCCACCATGTCGACGCCGTCGGCCGAGTCCTCGCCCAGGGACCGGACCCAGCCCACCATCTGGTCGGTGTGCGGGTCGTCGCAGCTCACCAGGGTGATCGTGTAGGTGCCGTCGTCCTTGTCCTCCACGGCGTCGACGCAGTCGCCCGGCCCCAGCTGCGTCACGGTCACCTCCTCGCCGTACGTACGGAAGGCGCCCAGCGGTCCGCCGACGGTGGCGTTCTCCAGGAAGAGCACACAGGCCGAGCCAGGCGGTTCGCTCTGCCCGGACTCGGGGGTGACGACGTACAGCACCGGGTCGGCCATGGTCCGACGCAACTCGGCGGTGCGCCGGGCACACTCACCCTCGGCGGTATCCGCACCGGACGTGGCCGGCGAGGACTCCCCTTCGGCGCCCGGGGATTCGACGGTCGTGATCACCTGCCCCTCCGGATCGTCCTCGTGACAGTCGACGATCCTCAGCGCGGGCCGCCCCTCGAACTCCCCCTCCTCCCAGTCGGCGTCCACACACTGCCCCGGTGTCAACTCCTCCCGCAGCCCCACCTGTCGACCGTACGGATACGCGCTGCGGGTGACCGTGGGCGACGGGGTGGGCGACGGGGTGGGCGAAGTCCCGTCGGCCGGACCGCCCTTGGCCACCACACCCCGCCCGGACGGTTCCCCCTCGCCACCGGCCAGGGCCGCTCCGGTGGCGACCCCTCCACTCGTCATCAACACGAAGGCGAGCGCGAGCAGGCCGAGCGCCCGCCGGGACGGGGCCCGCTGACCGTTTCCCTCGCCGGCACCAGGAGCAAGGGTGAACAGCCGCTCCCCGCCACCTGGTTGACCCTCACCGCCCGGCTGCTCCCGATCCCTCCCCTTCCACCCCTCCACTTCCTCGGCGGCGGCCTCGGCGAGCAGCCCCGCCGCCTCGGACGCCGTCAACCGCTCCTCCGGGTCCTTCGCCAGCAGCCCCGTGATCACTCGGGCCAGCCCGTCGGCCGCTCGGCGCGGTGCGTCCGGTTCGGCGGTGAGGACGGACATGAGGGTGCCGTCGAGTGTGTCACGGTCGAAGGGGGCGACTCCCTCGACGGCGAAGTACAGGGTGACGCCGAGTGAGAAGAGATCGGTCGCGGCGGACGCCTCGCCGCCGGACAGCCGCTCGGGCGCGACGAACCCCGGCGTGCCGACCAGCATGCCGCTCCGGGTCAACCGGGTCTCACGGGGCCGCAGCGAGATGCCGTAGTCGGTGAGCAGGACCCGCCGGTCGGCGACGCCGCGATGGTCGGGGGCGAGCAGGATGTTGGAGGGCTTCACATCCCGGTGGATGATGCCCATCCGATGCCCGGCGTCCAGCGCGTCGAGGGCGGCGGCCCCGATCCGGGCGACCTCACGGCTCGGCAGCGGACCCCGTTCCAGTACGGCGGCGCGCAGATCTCTGGTACCGGGCAGATACTCCATGACGATCCACGGCCGCCCGTCGTGCTCGACGACGTCGTACACCGTGACGACGTTCGGATGCTCGCGCAGCTGTGCCGCCTTCAGCGCCTCCTTGCGCCCCCGTCCGGCCCGGTCGCCGGCGGCCTCGGCGGGCAGTTCCGGTACGTCGATCTCCTTGAGCGCCACCTGGGCCAGCAGTTCCAGGTCATCGGCCAGCCAGACGCTTCCGCCGCCACCGGCGCCCAGCCGCTCCCGCAGCGCGTACCGCCTGGCGACGACCCGTTCCCGCTCCCGCTCGACAGCCACGACCTCTCCCTTCACCGGCCCTTAGGTCCTGTCGTCAAATTCCCGTCGTCGCCCGGAGGGCGGCCTCGCGGCGTCGTGGGGGCACCTCCCGCTCGAGCGAAGCCGAGAGTGGGGGAGCGTGCTCTCGGCGTGCCGGGCGGAAGGCCTCGTACTGGATGTACTTGGGCTTTCGCCCGGTGCGGCGAGTGGGGGCACCTCCCACGCCCTTAAGGCAGTGGGGGAGCGTGCATGGCGTCGCGGGGCAGACGGGAATTTGACGACAGGGCCTAGCGGCCCATGGTCGCGCGGAGCCTCCGGGAGCCCTCCCGAACACCCTCGGGCAGGGCCCCGGCGCACCTCCCGGAGCCTCCGGATGTGCGGGCTCGGCGGCGGGAGACCCGCTGCCCGGCTACGGCGTGACGTTCTTCACCGGCAGCGCCTTGCTCGCCTTGGCGATGTAGTAGTCCGCGGGCGCGGAGAAGACCACGAACTCCCGGTCGTAGCCCCGGATCTTGGCCCGGAGGGTGAAGTTCCCCTTGGCGTCGGTCGTGGTCTGGGCGTTGTACTGGCTCTCGAAGTACGTCCGCAGGAACACCCGCGTCCCGGCGACCGGCCCGTGCCCGGCGGGCCAGCTCACCTTCCCGGTCACGACGAGCGTGTCCCCGGCTCGCACCTGGGTCTTGTTGACCGAGTACGTGAGGGAGCTGACGACCGGCTTGACGGTGACCAGCGCGCGGGCGAAGACGATGTCGTGGTCGGTCGGGTCCTCGGCCGGGTCGTAGGAGGCGAAGAACTCCACCCTGTGACGGGGATTGAGGAACAGGCTCGCCGTCTGCTCCCACCGGTCCGCCGGCACATCGGCCAGCGTGAACCGGCCCTCGGCGTCGGTCCGCACGGTGCCGAGGCCGCGGGTCTCCCGCTCGGTCGGGTCGATGGGGTCGCCCCACGGGTTCCAGGTGGCGTAGAGCATGGACTGCCCGACCTCGACCGGCGCGTCGGCGACGGGGGTGCCGTCGGCCCGGGTGAGCACACCGGTCAGATCGACCGTCCGCTCGTCGTAGTCGGTGGTGAATCTGTCGGCGGATATGTCCAGCAGATAGGCCGCGTCCGCTTGGGCGCCGGCGGCGCTGGCGGCGCTGGGCGCGCGGTCGAGGGCGTGGGCGGGCAGTACGCCCGCGGTGGTCAGGGCGAGGGCGAGGACGGCGGTCGTGGTGAGGCGGGCTGCCGCCGACGTGGACTGGCGCACGTGGACTCCGTGGGTGTGGTGGCCGGTTGTGGTCTTGTCCTGCGAGCCGTGCCCCCTGGGGAGACGGCACCTGTTTGACACACAAGGGGTGACTTGGGGTTGTATGACGGCCCCCTTCCGCTTCGGCGTCCGAACGTGAACGCCCGGAGAAGCCCCGAGAAGCAGAAGCCCGGAGAAGCCCGGTGAAACGCGAGAAGCCCGGCCCCGGGTGACCGGGGCCGGGCTTCTCCTCTCAAGACCTCAGGCCCTCAAGCCAAGGCCTCAGGCCCTCAAGCGTTCAGACCTTCACGACCGCGTCACGCGGTTCACCGGCGCGTGCCCGTACCCAGCAGATCGGGCAGCGGGTTGACGAGTCCGTCGCCGGGCGACTGCCGCTGGGCGGACGGCCCGGTCGGCCAGACCGCGGGGCAGTGGGTGCCCTTGGCGGGTGTCTCCAGGGTGATCAGATAGGTGTCGATGGCGTCGCGTGCGCAGGGGCTCAGCCAGTAGTCGCCGTGGCCGACACCGTCGTAGGTGACGAACACGGCCTCGCGCCCGATCTGCCGGGCCGCGTTGGAACCCCAGGAGTGCGGAGTGGCCACGTCGTAGCGGCTGTTGGTCACCAGGATCGGCGGGGTGCCGTCGACCCGGAGCCGGTGCGGCGGGTTGGTCACCTCGGCCGGCCAGTCCTGGCAGCCGGTCAGATCGGTCCAGGCGAGCGAGTTCAGCCGGGTGACCGGGGCGAGGCGGGCCAACTTGCGCTCGTAGCGGGCGAGCGTGGCGTACGAGGGCACGTCGAAGTCGTAGTCCTGGCACATCACCGGGAGATACGCGAACGCCGTCGGCTCACCGCGCTGCCTGAGCGACCGGGTCTCCGCCGGGGTGGGGGCATCCAGATACGCGAGGTCCTGAGCGAACTGGAACCAGGTGGCCGGGTCGTACATATAACCGAAGGCGAGGCCCTGCAGATCCTCCGGCGTGAAGGTGTACGGAGGCTCACCCGGCAGGACGATCTCACCGGCGGCGGCACGCTCGTAGAGCGAGTCGAACAGGGCGCGCGCGTCACGGTCGTGCAGCACACAGGACGGCGTACGGGCGCACCAGTCGGCGAACTGGCCGTACGACTCCTCCATCGCGATCGTTTCGGTCTTCTGGTAGGACCAGTTGTCCAGGCTGTGGTCCATGTTCGAGTCGAGTGTCATCGCGCGCACGCGGTGCGGATAGCGCTCGGCGTACTGCTGGCCGATCCCGGTGCCGTAGGAGACGCCGTAGTAGCTGATCCGCCGCTCGCCGAGCCCGGCGCGGATCGCGTCCATGTCGCGGATGACACTCGCCGTGTCCATGTTGTCGAGGAGGGGGCCCGTGAGGTCGCGGCAGTTCTCGCCGAGCGCGCGGTTCGCGCCGCGGAGGGCGGCGAAGTCGGAGGCGCTGTCCGGGTAGAGGACGGCGCCCTGGGCCGCCACCAGGTCCCTGTCGCACATCACCGGGTCGCTGAGGCCGACGCCGCGCGGATCGAAGCCCACGATGTCGAAGCGTTCCAGCAGTTCGGGCGAGAACGAGGTGGGGGCGCTCAACGCGAAGCCCACGCCGGACCCGCCCGGGCCACCGGGGTTGATCAGCAGCGAACCGATACGCCGCTCGGGGTCCGTCGCCGGATGGCGGGCGAGCGCCAGGTCGAGAGTGGCGCCGCGCGGCCGTTTCCAGTCCACGGGCACCTTGATGGTGGCGCACTCGAAGGTGCCCTCGCCCGAAGGCGACTCACACGGCTCCCAGGCTATGCGCCCGGGCGAAGCGGTCTCCGCCGAGGACAGGTCCGCCGAAGGAGCCGCGACGGCGGTCCCGGTGAACAACTGGCCGAACAGCGCGGCGACCACAGCACCGACGGCCAGTCTCCCGCGCCCTTTCGAACGCGGGAGAAGCGGGGGGTTGGATGACACGGATGTCCCTCCATGGGTCAGGAGTTCACAACGTGATCACAGCATGGTGCGAACACCCGTGAGGGACAAGGATTTTGGTCCTCTGGTCGGAGTGCCGCTCGATTACCGGCGCGGTACCGGTTCCGGGCCGCGCGGGTCACGGGAGTTCCAACGCCGTTCAGAGGCCCTGGGCGAGGAAGGCCACCTCGTGAGCGGGGTCGGACGGGTCCCAGTCGGCCCAACCGCCCAGCCGATGGGGCACCTTGTGCCAGGCGATGGTGACCCCCAGTTCCTCGGGCACCGTGGCGCGGTCCAGGAACTCCTGGTGAAGCTGTGCCGCGCCGTCCGTGACGAGATCGACGCGCACATACTGCGGGACGCCCGGATCGCGGCGATCCGGGCCGTCGTCGACGCCGGTCGGGACCGGGGCGATGTGGGCGTCGGTACCGCTCAGTTCATCGTCGCCGACCGTTATGCCCACCACGGCGACCGGATCGCGCGCGTCCCGGAGAGTCCCCTCGATCTGGAGTCATTGGCCTCTCGTGTCGGCGGCTGCCCGGCCCGCGCCGTGGCGATCGAGGCGGTGTGGGACGGCGACACCGTCCACGACTGGTTCGTGCGTCTGCCGGCCATCACCGCCGGACCCGCCGACGAGCACACGCCGGCCACCCTTGGCACGAGCACGGCCAGAAGCCACCTCGGAGAGGACGCGGCGCTGGACGGGAGGCATCCGTCGGCGGTGGCCGCCGAACGGGTCGGCAGGGCCCTGGCAGCCCGCCTGTCCCTCCCCTTCCACTTCGCGAGTCCGGACATCCCTGACGACGAGGCTCCGCGTCGGCAGCCCACCGCGTCCGACGAGAACGGCCGAGGAACCTGACCGATGACGACAACGGCCGGAGAAAGTCGACTCCGCGCGGCGGCAGCGCGCGTCATGTCAACGACCCGGCCCTCCCTCCAGCGCCCGGGTGCCCGGGGCGCAGGTCTCCTCCAACTCGGCGAGTGCGGCGGCCGGTAGCCGCAGGGCGGAGCCACGGCGGCTGTGGTAGAGGAGCGCGGTCCCGGTGCGCAGCCACGCGGGAAGGGGATCGACGCCGATGAACTCGGCCAGGCGGGTGAGTTCGTCGGCGGGACGGTCCAGCAGGTCCTCGTACGAGAGGGCCGTGCGCTGTCTCGGGGGCAGTTGGCGCAGGAACTCCGTTCCCTCGGTGACGAGTTCGGACCACAGGGTGCCGAAGGTGCGCAGGGGGATGTCCCGGTCGCGTACGAGGGCGGCGTCGAAGCGTTCGGTGAGCAGGGGCGCCAGGTCCGCCGGGAGGGAACGGACGTGCTCGTCGGTCAGGTCGGCGATGCTGTCGACGCCGACTCGTGCCTTGATCTCACGGTGCAGGGCGATCATGCGGTACCCGGGATGACGGCTCATGGACAGGGCGCAGTCCGGTCCCTGCCTGAACAGGTGCACGAACCTCGCGTCCGGGAACGCGGCCCGCAGTTGCGGGGCCCAGCCGGTGGAGTAACCGGAGCGTTCCACGGCGGCGCTCCGCCCGAACCGCGCGCCGAGCAGGTCGAACAGTGCTCGGTGGTGCTCGGCGGCGGTGCGCTCGGGCCACCGGGCCACCGCCGCGCCGAGATCGTCGAGGAGTCCGTCCGGGTCGTCGGTGAGATGGGGGAGCACCATCAGGGAGAGGGCCGGGATGCCGGTGGTCTCCGCCGTGTACCGCCCGGGGCGGCGGGTGTAGAGGAACTCCGGCAGCGGCACACCGCTGCGGATCATCCGCTCGAAGTGCGCGGCGGGCCGGAAGAGGAACTGCCAGAACTCCTCACCGCTCACCGCCCCTTCGGGGAAGGCGACGCCGCCCACGGACGCCATGTACTCGTTGAGGCTCAGTACGTCGGGGTGGGAGTCGAGGATGCGGGACAGCGCGGTCGAGCCGCTGCGCCCGGTACCGATGACGAACGTCAGCGAACGCACCGTCAGCCTCCATGGCTTCGTGACACGGCGAGAATCGTCCCGCCGAGAAAAAGCCGGTGGACGGGCGTCCCGCCCGGCCGGTCGGGACGGCGGCCTGTCTCCCGCCAGGACGGCACTTCAGCGCTCCACACGCAGGGATCTTCCCACACGGCGGCGACAGCCCCGGCCGAACCGGCGGGGCGGGCTTGGTCCGGCCGCGCCAGAACCCACCCGGTGAGGCCGCGCGGGAACCCGGCCTCACCGGGGGAGCCTCATCCGTCCCCGGGCGCCGCGAAGGCCTCGCGCAGCGCGGGCAGCAGGGTCTTCTCCGACCAGTTCACGAACGCCGGCTGCGACTCGCCGCCGATCTGCACCAGGGCGATCTCGGTGAACCCGGCCTCGGCGTACGGGCGTACGGCCTCGACGAACACCTCCGGGTCGTCGCCGCACGGGATGGACGCGGCGACGTCGTCGGGTGCGACGAACCGCGTGGCCGACGCGAAGGAATCCGGGTGCGGCAGCTCGGAGTTGACCTTCCAGCCACCGCCGAACCAGCGGAACTGGTCATGGGCGCGACGGACGGCCGTGTCGCGGTCGGGGTCGTAGCAGACCGGCAGTTGGCCCACGCGCGGTTTGCCCGTGCCGCCGTGCCGGTCGAAGGCCCGGAGCAGCCCGGGCTCGGGCTCCGTGGCGATGACCAGGTCGGCGAGGTGGCCCGCTAGGGCGCAGGACCGGGCGCCCGAGACGGCGATACCGAGGGGCGGCGGCTCCTCGGGCAGGTCCCACAGCCGGGCGGATTCCACGTCGTAGTGCGCCCCGTGGTGGTTCACATGCCCGCCGGCGAAGAGCGCCCGGATGATCTCCACCGCCTCCCGCAGCATGTCGTGCCGTACGTCGACGGACGGCCAACCGCCGCCCACCACATGCTCGTTGAGGTTCTCACCGGAGCCGAGCCCCAGCCGGAACCGTCCCCGCGACAGCAGTTGCATCGTCGCCGCCTTCTGCGCGACCACCGCCGGGTGATAGCGGAACGTCGGGCAGGTCACATAGGTCATCAGCGGAATACGCGAGGTCGCCTGGGCGGCCGCGCCCAGCACGCTCCACGCGTACGGCGAGTGGCCCTGCGCACGCAGCCACGGAAAGTAGTGGTCGGACGTCACCGAGAAGTCGAAGCCCGCGTCCTCGGCCAGCAGCAGATGCTCGACCAGCTCACGGGGCCCGGCCTGCTCGGTCATCATCGTGTACCCGATGTGCACCATGAGCACCGGGTCCCCGGCCGGGAGAAAGAGAAACAGCCCACCGCCGCCCTCGCCTCGAAGTTGGCAGACTTGACGTCACGACGAGGCGGGAGAGGTGACCGCCCGAAACCGGTGCGAGGGGAACTTCTCATGACGCGGACGCCATCGGAACTGGACCGGGTGCTGGCACTGGTGGCCGAGCGGCGGGCCGAGTTCGAGCAGAAGCGTCAGGTGCCGCGCGATGTCGTCGCCGAGTTCAAGCGGGCGGGCATCTACCGGGCGAGCACCCCGAAGCGGTTCGGCGGTGACGCGCTGCCCCCGGCGGAGTTCCTGCGCGTCGTCGAGCGGATATCGGTCGTGGACGGGTCGGCAGGCTGGGTCGCCAGCTTCGGCTCGTCCCTGGTCTATCTCGCGGCGCTCCCCCTGGACACCCAGGCGCGGCTGTACGCCGACGGGCCCGATGTGGCCTTCGCGGGCGGCCTGTTCCCGGTGCAGCCCGCCGAGCGCGTACCCGGCGGCTACCGGGTCTCGGGCCGCTGGCGGTTCGCCAGCGGCTGCGAGGGCGCGGACGTCCTCGGCGTCGGCATCCGCGCCGGTGAGGACAGGGCGGGACGGCCACTGACCGCCGTCCTGCGGCCGGAGCAGGTGGAGATCGCCGAGAACTGGGAGGTCGTCGGCCTGCGCGGCACCGGTAGCCACGACCTGGTGGTCGACGGCGCGGTCGTACCCGATGAGTGGACCTTCGTCCGTGGCGGCGCGCCCACCGTCGACGAACCGCTCTACCGCTACCCGAGCGTCCCCTACGCCGCACAGGTCCTGGCCGTGGTCGGCCTCGGCGTGGCACGCGCCGCCCTCGACCACGTCATCGCCCAGGGCGGACGCTCCGGCTACACGGGCGCCCCCAAGCCCGCCGAACGCGCCGCCTACCGCATCGCGGTCGGGCAGGCCGAGGCCGCGCTCCGCTCCGTCCGCGCCTTCTTCTACGAGATCACCGAGGAGGTCTGGGCCACCGTCGAGGCGGGCGACCCGGCGACACCCGAACAGGCCAGCCTCCTGCGGCTCGCCTCCACCCACCTCGCCAGGACCTCCTTCGACGTCGTGAGCACCGCCTACCGGCTCGCAGGCATCCCCGCCATCGAGGACGGCAACCCCATGCAGCGCTATCTGCGCGACGCCTCGGTGGTCCCGCAGCACGCGTTCCTCCAGGAGGGCGTGTACGACGGCGCCGGCGCGGTGCTGATGGGCGTGCCGCCCTTCCCCGGCTACGTCTGACGGGCCGCGCCCGGCGGCCCCCCTCGGTCGCCATGCCCGCTCAGTGCGGTACGTGGTCGCCGTACGCCGTGACCGACAGGAAGCGGATCGGGAGTTCCACCAGTTCCTGTGGCCCGTGGGTGCCCTCTCCGTCGAGTTGGAGGGCGTCTCCGGGGCGCATGGTGTAGCTGGCCTCGCCATGGCCGTAGACCATCTCGCCCTCCAGCATGTAGAGCAACTCGGTGCCCGGGTGCTGGAAGAGGGGGAAGACCTCGCTCTGCTCGGTGAGGGTGACCAGGACGGCCTCCATGCGTTTGTGGGGGCCGCGCAGGGCGCCGAGGAGTTGGTAGAGGTGGCCGACACGGCTGCCGCGGCGGGCGATGCGGGCGCCCTGCCCCGCCGGTACGAAGACGGCCTCGCGGTCGGCGTCGACGCCCCGGAACAGTGCCGTGACCGGGACACCGAGACCGGTGGCGAGCCGGCCGAGCGTGGTGAGGCTGCACGAGGTCTGCGCGTTCTCGATCTTGGAGAGCATGGCCTTGGAGATCCCCACCCTGGCCGCCATCTCCGCGACCGACAGGCCCGCCGCCGTGCGGTACTCCCTGACCTGTCGGCCGATGACGACTTCGAGCTCCAGCTTCCGTGCCGCCTCGCCGGGATCGACCTCGCGGTCCGGCAGATCGGCGGCACGGGCGGGGAAAGCGGGCTTGTCCGGATCGGTGGCCATGCCGTTCATTGTGCCGCGCCGCTGTTTCACCGCAGGAGACGGGGCGGTGAGGGCAGCGCGGGCACGTCCGCTCAGCGGGCGGCCAGCGTGAAGCGAGGCTCCGGGGCGGCCCCGTCCAGGGCGAGGTCGGCGGCCATCTCCCCGATCAGCGGGGCGAACTTCGCGCCGTGCCCCGAGCAGGGCGAGCAGACGACCAGGGGGCCGGAGCGGTCCAGCACGAAGTCCTCGTCGGGTGTGCTGGTGTACAGGCAGGTCGCCTCGTTGAAGGGCTCCGGCACCAGACCGGGCAGCCACTGGCGTACATGGGCCGTGATCCGCTCCCGTGCGGCGGGGTCGACCAGTCCGCTGCGGGTGCCGGCGGTGGTGGGGCCGCCCGCGTCGTGCTCGGCGATCTTACGGCCGTCCTGGGGGCCGCCGTCCCGTCCGCCCGGGAGGCTGTAGGTGTTGAGGGCGTCCTTGTGGACGACGATCGGCCAGGGCGGGGCCGACGGGTCACGGCGCGGGAAGTGGAAGACCTGCTGCTGGGTGACGGTCAGCTCAGGCAGCGGTACGAGCCCGCCGAGCAGATCGGTCACCCAGGCCCCGGCGGCGATCACGGCCCGGCGTGCCGTGATCGTGCCGCCGTCGGTCTCCAGCCGTACGGCCTCGTCGCCGAGCACGGTGATGCCTCGTACGGCGCGGTCGTACCGGACCTCCGCCCCGCGCGCCCCGGCCCGCTGGAGGAAGGCGGCCACGGCTCCGGCCGCGTCGACCGTGCCCGCCTCGGGGTGGAAGAGCACGGGCCCGTCGAAGCGCAGCCCCGGCCAGCGGCGCCCGGCCTCCTCGGGCGGCAGCAGCTCGTGCGGTACGGCGGCCGCGGCGAGGGCCGCCGCGATGCCCTCCGGGTCGCGCAGCCGGCCGTGGTCGATGCCGCCGACGATCCGCAGCAGCCGCGTACCCGAATCGGCCTCCAGTTCGCGCCACAGCTCCAGCGCCTGGCCGGTCATCCGGATGTACAGCGGGTCCGGATAGGCGCGGCGCACGATACGGGCGCTGCCGTGCGAGCTGCCCTTGTCGTGCCCGGCGCCGAACTGCTCCAGGACGGCGACCGACCGCCCGCGCCGGGTGGCCGCCCACGCGGTGGCCGCCCCCATCAGCCCGGCGCCGACGACCGCCAGGTCCACCCGGGCCGTCACAGTCCGGCTCCCGGTATCCAGGTGGTCCCCGCGAGCGGCACCCGGGCCATCGCGGCGGCCTCGATGGTGAGCGCCACCAGGTCCTCGGGCTCCAGATGCCTCAGGTGGGCCTTGCCGCAGGCGCGGGCGATGGTCTGGGCCTCCATGGTCATCACCCGGATGAAGTTGGCCAGCCGCCGTCCGCCCTCGACGGGGTCGAGACGCGCGGACAGCTCCGGGTCCTGGGTGGAGATGCCGGCCGGGTCTCGCCCGTCCTGGTAGTCGTCGTAGTACCCGGCGGCCGACCCCAACTCCCGGTACTCGGCGTCCCACTGGGGGTGGTTGTCGCCCAGCGCGATCAGTGCCGCCGTACCGATGGCCACCGCGTCCGCGCCCAGCGCCATGGCCTTGGCCAGGTCGGCGCCGCCCCGGATGCCGCCGGAGACGATCAGCTGCACCTGCCGGTGCACGCCCAGCTCCTGGAGGGCCCGCACGGCCTGGGGGAGCGCGGCCAGGGTCGGGATGCCGACGTGCTCGATGAACACCTCCTGCGTGGCGGCGGTGCCGCCCTGCATCCCGTCGAGGACGACCACGTCGGCGCCCGCCTGGACGGCGAGCTTCACGTCGTAGTAGGTGCGCGTCGCGCCGATCTTGACGTAGACCGGCTTCTCCCAGTCGGTGATCTCCCGCAGCTCGCGGATCTTGATCTCCAGATCGTCCGGGCCCGTCCAGTCGGGGTGGCGGCAGGCGCTGCGCTGGTCGATGCCGACGGGCAGGGTCCGCATCCCGGCGACCCGGTCGGTGATCTTCTGGCCGAGCAGCATGCCACCGCCACCGGGCTTGGCACCCTGGCCGAGGACGACCTCGATGGCGTCGGCCCTGCGCAGGTCGTCCGGGTTCATTCCGTAGCGGGACGGCAGGTACTGGTACACGAGGTGCTTGGACTGGCCGCGCTCCTCGGGGGTCATTCCGCCGTCGCCGGTGGTCGTCGACGTACCGGCCTCGGACGCTCCCCGGCCCAGCGCCTCCTTGGCCTGCGCGGACAACGCCCCGAAGCTCATGCCCGCGATGGTCACCGGGGTCTTCAGCCGCAGCGGATGGGTGGCGTTGCGGTCGCCGAGGACGACGTCCGTGTCGCAGCGCTCACGGTAGCCCTCCAACGGATAGCGGGACATGGACGCGCCGAGGAACAGCAGGTCGTCGAAGTGCGGGACGCGCCGCTTGGCGCCCCAGCCACGGATGTCGTAGACGCCGGTCTCGGCGGCGCGCTGGATGGCGTGGATGGTGGCACGGTCGAACGTCGCCGACTCGCGCAGACCCTGGGAAGCGAAGTCCACGGGAACAACTCCTCTAGTACGCGGCCGAGTTGTCGACCTGGAAGTGGTACAGCCGCCGGGCCGAGCCGTAGCGGCGGAAGTCGGCCGGGTCCTCGTCCCGCTCGGCCGATTTCAGCAACTCGGCCAGTTCGGTGAGGTGTTCGTCCCGCATCTCCTTCTCCACGCAGTCCGCGCCCAGGGACTTGACCGTGCCGCGCACGTAGATACGGGCCTCGTAGAGGGAGTCGCCGAGCGCGTCGCCCGCGTCGCCGCAGACCACCAATCGCCCCGCCTGGCCCATGAAGGCGCTCATATGGCCGACGTCGCCGCCCACCACGATGTCCACGCCCTTCATGGAGATCCCGCAGCGGGCCGAGGCGTTGCCCTCGACGACGAGCAGTCCGCCGTGCGCGGTGGCCCCGGCGGACTGGGAGGCGCTGCCGCGCACCCGGACCGTGCCCGACATCATGTTCTCGGCGACGCCCGTGCCCGCGTTGCCGTTGATGGTGACGGTGGCCAGCTGGTTCATGCCCGCGCCGTAGTAGCCCACGGGGCCGTCGATGACGACGTCCAGCTCCCTGGTGAGGCCGACGGCGACGTTGTGGGCGCCGTCGGGACGGGTGACCCGCCAGGACGTACCCGGATCGGCCTGGTGCAGGGCGCGGTTGAGGTCCCGTACGGACTGCCGGGACAGATCGGCCTCGGTGGCGGTCAGCGCTTCCACGTGTAGACCTCCTCGGGCTCGGGTTCGAAGACGCGGGCGGACCCGATGCCGGGCAGATGGGCGAAGTACCGGTACTCGGAGGCCATCGCCACCCAGGCGTCGGTCTCGGCGACGATGGCCGGCTTGCACGCGATCGCGTCCCGGACGACGGCGAACGTGTCACCCGTGGTCACCAGCAGCGTGTAGAAGCCGTCGAACCGCTCGCACAGCAGCCGCAGCGACTTCTCCAGGTCGTGTCCCTGGGCGAGTCGGGCCGCGACGAAGCGGGCGCCGACCTCGGAGTCGTTCTCGCTGTCGAAGGCGATGCCCGAGGCGCGCAGTTCGCGGCGGATGGTGGCGTGGTTGGCGAAGGAGCCGTTGTGGACGAGGCAGACGTTCTCGTCGACGGAGAACGGGTGGGCCCCCTCGGGGGTGACCGCCGACTCCGTGGCCATCCGGGTGTGGGCGATGCCCTGCCGTCCGGTGGCGGCCCGCAGATCGAACTCCTCGGCGAGCGCGCCCGGGTGCCCCACGCCCTTGAGGACAGCCAGCTCCGTGCCGCGTCCGGTGACGACGGCCGAGGGGAAGGCGGCGCGCACGGCCCGTTCGAGATCGGTGGTGGTGAGGGTGGGGGAGTGGACCACCGTGCTCTGGCCGACGGTGACGGCGGTGGTGCCGCGGCCGATCAGCGCGGCGATCCGCTCCGGCTCCGCGTCCGGGGTCAGCACACTCACGGCGGCGTGTCCGGCCGGGGTGAGCCGCGTGTCGCCGTAGAGGGCGACGCCCGCCGAGTCGGGGCCGCGCTCGGCGGCCTGGTGAAGCATTCCGGTGAGCAACTCGCCGAGCCTCGGCTCCAACGAGGGATCGCGCACCTGGAGTCCCGCTATGCCGCACATGGCATGACCTCCCAAGGGCATTTCAGAAGGGCAGAAGGGCCAGAAGGGTTTGTCGGAAGCCGGATGTCATCGGACGTCATACGGCGGTGAGATAGCGGTCGACCTCCCACGGGGAGACCGTGTTGTGCCAGGTGTAGAACTCCTCCCGCTTCAACTCCGCGTAGTAGTCGCTGACCCCGGCCGACGGATCGACCGCGTCGAGCACCCCGCGTACGACGTCGTCGCCCTCCAGCGCGTGCACCGCGTCCAGGAGCGTGCGCGGCAGCCGGGGGCCGCCGTCCCCGATACCGGGCTCGCCCGGGTCGAGCGCCCGGCGTACGCCGTCCAGGCCCGCGCCGAGAGCGCCTGCCGCCGCGAGATAGGAGTTCGCCGAACCGTCTCCGCCCCGCAACTCGACCCGTTGCGCGTCCGGCACCCGCAGGAAGTGGGTACGGTCGTTGCCGCCCCAACTCGCCGTGCGGGGCGCCCAGGTGGCGCCCGAGGCGGTCGTGGTGGCGCCGGTGCGCTTGTAGGAGTTGACCGTCGGCGCGATCAGCGCGTGCAGCGCCGGGGCATGGGCCAGCAGCCCGGCGACGAAGTGGTACGCCTCGGGGCCGAACCCCATCCCGTACGCGTCCTCGGCGCCGTCGCCGATGGGGAAGAGCGGGCGCTCGCCGTTCCAGAGCGACAGATGCATATGGAGCCCGCTGCCGGTGCGGTCGGTGAACGGCTTCGGCATGAACGTGGCGGTCATACCGCGCTGTTCGGCCAGGACCTGCACGATATAGCGCAGGGTCACGACCCGGTCGGCGGTCGTCATCGCGTCCGAGTGATGGAAGTTCTGCTCGAACTGCCCGTTGCCGTCCTCGTGATCACTCGCGTACGGCCCCCAGCCGAGCCGCACCATCGCATCGCTCACGGCGGTGAGATGGTCGTACATGCGGGTCAGTCCTCGGGCGTCGTAACAGGGCTGCGCGGCGTCGTCGAGACGGTCGGCCGTGGTGAGCGTGCCGTCCGCCGCCCGCTGCACCAGGAAGTACTCCACCTCGGCGCCGCTGACCAGCCGTACATCCTCGGCGGCTGCCTTCTCGGCGAGCGTCCGCAGGATCACCCGGGGCGCGAACGCGTACGGGCTGCCCTCGACATGCGGATCGCAGTGCACCATCCCGAGGCCGGGCCGGACGAACGTGAGCGGGGTGTACGAGGAGACGTCCGGCACGGCGATCACATCGGGGTCGCGCGGCAGTTGACCCATGGCGCCGGCGGCGTAGCCGGCGAACCCGACGCCCTCGCCCTGCAGCGCGTCCGCCGCCTCGACGGGGACGAGCTTGGCGCAGGGCTTGCCGGTCAGCGTCGTGAAGGTGGCGAGCAGGAACCGTACGCCGTCGGCCTTGGCCAGCGAGGCGAGGGACTGGGTGGCGGACGCGGGCGGGGTGGAGTTCAGCGGATCGGACATGGCGCTCCCCGGGGATCGGCCTGTCTACTGTGGTGACCGAAAGTCTCATGTCATGAAACGCAGGGAGTGTTTCCCCTCCGTTGCCGGCCGGTAAACCGGCGCTCGGGGGCGGCACGGCGCGGTCCGGCGGGGGCGTGGGGCGGAACCGGACGGCGCCCGGTGCGCGTCCGGGTGCGCCGGGCGGGGGAGAATGAGCGCCGTACCCAACGGTCGACCCTTGCGGAGGAGCGGGGAAATGCAGGAAGTGCGAGCGGGGCAGGTCGCCGGGCCCGAGGACCTCGTCGATGTGGCCCGTCTGGTCACGGCGTACTACGCGCTGCACCCCGACCCGGCCGAACCGGGCCAGCGGGTGGCGTTCGGCACCTCGGGGCACCGAGGCTCGTCCCTCGCGGCGGCGTTCAACGAGGACCACATCGCCGCCACCAGCCAGGCCATCTGCGAGTACCGCGCCGCCCAGGGCACCGACGGCCCCCTCTTCCTCGGCGCCGACACCCACGCCCTGTCCGAGCCCGCCCGGATCACGGCACTGGAGGTGTTCGCCGCCAACGACGTGACCGTCCTCATCGACCAGAGCGACGGCTACACCCCCACCCCGGCCGTCTCGCACGCCATCCTCACCCACAACCGGGGCCGCACCTCAGGTCTCGCCGACGGCGTGGTGGTCACCCCCTCGCACAACCCGCCCGCCGACGGCGGCTTCAAGTACAACCCGCCGAGCGGCGGCCCCGCCGGTTCCGAGGCGACCTCCTGGATTCAGGACCGCGCCAACGAGATCATCACCGGCGGCCTGAAGGACGTACGGCGCATCCCCTACGCCCGCGCGCTGGCCGCGCCCGGCACCGGCCGCCACGACTACCTCGGCGCCTACGTCGCCGACCTGCCGAACGTGCTGGACCTGGAGGCCATCCGGGCCGCGGGCGTACGCATCGGCGCCGATCCGCTGGGCGGCGCCTCCGTCGCCTACTGGGGCCGGATCGCCGAACAGCACGGCCTGGACCTGACCGTGGTCAACCCCCTCACCGACCCCACCTGGCGTTTCATGACGCTCGACTGGGACGGCAAGATCCGCATGGACTGCTCCTCGCCGTACGCCATGGCCTCGCTCATCGAGCGCCGCGACCGGTTCGACATCTCCACCGGCAACGACGCCGACGCCGACCGGCACGGCATCGTCACCCCCGACGGCGGCCTGATGAACCCCAACCACTACCTGGCCGTGGCGATCTCGTATCTGTTCTCCCACCGGGAGCGGTGGCCCGCGGGGGCCGGGATCGGCAAGACCCTGGTGTCGTCCAGCATGATCGACCGGGTCGCGGCGGACGTCGGCCGGACGCTCGTCGAAGTCCCCGTCGGCTTCAAGTGGTTCGTGGACGGGCTGTCCGACGGCACGCTCGGCTTCGGCGGCGAGGAGTCGGCGGGCGCGTCCTTCCTGCGCCGCGACGGCTCGGTGTGGACCACCGACAAGGACGGCATCATCCTGGCCCTGCTCGCCTCCGAGATCACCGCGGTCACGGGCAAGACCCCCTCGCAGCACTACGCGCGGCTCACCGACCGCTTCGGCGCCCCCGCCTACGCGCGCGTCGACGCCCCCGCCTCCCGCGAGGAGAAGGCGTTGCTCGCCAAGCTGTCCCCGAGCCAGGTCACCGCCGACACCCTCGCCGGGGAACCGGTCACCTCGGTCCTCACCGAGGCCCCCGGCAACGGCGCCGCCCTCGGCGGCATCAAGGTCAGCACCGCGGGCGCCTGGTTCGCGGCCCGCCCTTCCGGCACCGAGGACGTCTACAAGATCTACGCCGAGTCCTTCCACGGCCCCGACCATCTGAGCCGCGTCCAGGAGGAGGCCAGGTCCGTCGTCCTCACGGCACTCGGCGGCTGACACGACAGTGACGCGCATGGAGCATCACCAGGTCGCGATGGAACGCCACCAAGTCGCGATCTATCTCGGGGCGATGGCCGTCGGAGGCCTGCTGGGACTGCTGGTGCCGGACATCGGCCCCGGGCTCGGGCACGCCATCAGCCCCGTCCTCGGCGCTCTGCTCCTCGTCACCTTTCTCCAGGTCCCGGCGGCAGAGCTGTTCCGCTCCCTGCGCGGCGGCCGGTTCCTCACCGCCGCGCTGGTGGTGAACTTCGTCGTCGTACCGCTGGTGGTCGCGGCGATGTTCGCCTTCCTGCCCGCCGACCGGGCCCTGCGGGTCGGGGTCCTGCTGGTGCTGCTGTGCCCGTGCGTCGACTACGTGATCGTCTTCACCGGACTGGCCGGCGGCGCCGGGCACCGCCTGCTGGCCGCCACCCCGCTGCTGCTGGTGGCACAGATGCTGCTGCTCCCGGGCTTGCTGTATCTGTTCATGGGCCCCGGCCTGGCGGACATCGTGGACGCCGGCCCGTTCATGGAGGCCTTCGTCGTGCTGATCGTCGTCCCGCTCACGCTCGCCTGGACCCTGCAGGCGTGGGCGGCCCGCCGCCCGGCCGGACGGCGGGCCGCCCACGCGGCGACCACCACGATGGTGCCGCTGATGGCCGCGACCTTGCTGACCGTGGTCGCCTCCCAGGTCCCCGAACTCGACGACAGCCTCACCGACGTCGTCGCCGTCATCCCCTTCTACGCGGCGTTCCTCGTGATCATGGCCTTCGCCGGGAAGGCCGTGGCCCGACTGTTCCGCCTCGACGTCCCGGCGGGCCGGGCGATCGTGTTCACCGGCGCGACCCGCAACTCCCTGGTCGTCCTGCCCCTGGCCCTGGCCCTTCCCGACCCCCTCGCGCTCGCCGCGGCCGTCGTGGTCACGCAGACCCTCGTCGAAGTCCTCGGCATGGTCACCTATGTCCGTCTCGTCCCCCGGCTGATGCCCGACCGGACGCCGGCCGAGGGACCAGCCCGGCTGCCGTAGCGTCTCCCGGCGTCGTGGCGGCTCCGGTGGGTCAGACCAGCGGCTCGACGGGTTCGATGGGTTCGATCTCCGGGAGTTCCGGCAGGGTCGGGAAGTCGGGGTACCCCGGATAGCCGCTCTCGCTCACGACGTAGGCGCAGTAGGTGTACGTGTATCCGGGATCGATGCTCATGCCGTCGGACTCGTTCGTCACGTCCTCCGCGTCCTCGTCGGCGTACTTGAGGAGGGTGTGGTAGTCGCCCTCGGGCAGGTTGAGGTAGGTGGTCGGGTAGTCGACACCGCTGTTCGAGCAGGCGGCGCTCTCGGCCTCCGACCTGCTGGAGTACTCGGTGCAGCCGGTGCACGCCGGGAGGGTGATGCTGCCGGTGACCGGGCCGGTGTAGAGCAACTCGACCGCGGTCGGGGCGTCGTTGGTGATCTCCATGGGCATCTTGGAGCCGCCCGGGGCGCGGGACGGCGGCAGCTTCCGGCCCGCCTCGGGCCGTTCCTCGGCGATCTCCGCGGCGATCGCGATCTGCCGGGCACGCTCGGCGTTCTCGCTGTCCTCGTAGGTGTCGGCGAAGTCGTTCAGGGTCTCGGCCGCCGCGCCGAACTCGTCGTCCTCGAACTGGTCCAGCCCGCACGCGTACGCACCGGCCTCCACCGCGTTCACGGCGTCCGTGCGCAGACCGTCACCCGGACTGCCCGCGGGCAGATCGACCATGGTCCGGCTGATGGCCCGCAACTCCTCCCCGGCCGGGCAGGGATCGTCGCCCTTCAGCGCCTTGGACTGCTTGTCGATCGCCGCGCCGACGGCCGGCTCGACCTTGGCGGCCTGCTCCGAGTCGGGGAATTCCCGCAGCAGTTCGGCCAGGGCACCGCCGTTCGCCTTCGCCTCGGCCACGGCGTCGGTGCCGAGGTTCGTGATGCCGCATTCGTAGAGCGACGTGGCCAGGGGCTTCTCGGGCCAGACGGTGAGGGAGCCGAGCCGCATCCCGCTCATCTTGTCGGGCAGCTGCCACAGATACCGCAGGGGTTCCAGGGCCTCGCAGTACTTCTTCTCGCGGTACGGCGCGGCGACCGTGTCGTAGAACCGTTCGAGACGGTCGGGGACGCGCTCGGCCGCCCGGCTGCCGGGGTGGTCGTCGGCGAGCGCGCGGTAGGCCTTGAGCGCCCGTGTGTAGTCCTCCTCGGCCTCGGCGAAGCCGTCCCGCCGCGAGGCGGCGGTGACCAGCCGGTCCGTCCGGGCGAGCCGGTCGAGCAGCATCCGCTGGTACGCCTCCTCCCGCGCCGCCTCGTACCCCACCGCCGCGCCGGCCGGCACGGCGAGCAGTACGAGCCCGAGCCCGGCGGCGACCGTCGACCGCCACGGCCACGCCAGCCGCGTACGACGCGCCCGCCACGCCCCGTGGATCGCGGCCAGAACCAGCACCAGGACGTACGTCCCCACCGCCGCGCCCGGCAGTCCGTCGGGGTCCGCGGGCAGCGCGGCCACCAGCAGCCAGCCGGTCGCGATCCAGCACAGGGCGGCCTGCGGCCAGCGCCGCAGCAGCACATAGCCGAGCCCGAGCCCACCGAGATTGAACAGCCCGGCCGCCACGGCCCGCCACACATCCACGGGCACGACGTCCTCGGGCACGACGTCCTCGGGCACGACGTTCACGGGCTCTTTGAGGCGAACGTCCGCTGACTCTCCCGTGCCAGGGACATCTGCCGACTCTTCCGCGCCACGGACATCCAGCGGCTCTTCGGGTCCACTCATACCGGGACTCACTCCCCCAACCACCACACGGACAGGACACCTTGTGTCATTACCGGTGCCCCATGGTCCGGTGGGCGGCCGGGGAGGGGTCCCGAATGCCGTGCCGCTTCCGGGAGTTGTCGATCGGCCGTCTCGTGCGAGGCCGAAGTGCCAGTATGTCTGCGGTAGTTGAACAATTGTGTCTAAGTTGTGCAGGTACCTGATCACCCTGTTCGAAGGAGGCCGCACGGCATGCCCGACCCCTCACACCACGACGAAGGTGCCGCACGTATCGACCGACTCCGGACGGACGTGTCCCATTCCGCCAGGATCTGGAACTACTGGCTGGGAGGAAAGGACCACTATCAGGTCGACGAGGAGGTCGGGGACCAGATCCTCTCGTTCGTGCCCGAGCTTCCCCGCTCGGCCGTCGCCGACCGCCGCTTCCTCGCCCGCGCCGTCCGCTTCCTGGCCTCGGACGCGGGCATACGCCAGTTCCTGGACATCGGCACCGGTCTGCCCACCGCGGACAACACCCATGAGGTCGCCCAGCGCGTCGACCCGTCCTGCCGGATCGTCTACGTCGACAACGACCCCATCGTCCTCGCCCACGCACACGCCCTCCTCACCAGCGCACCCGAGGGGCGGACCGACTACATCGAGGCCGACCTCCACGTACCCGACACCATCCTGGAGAAGGCCGCGGCCACCCTGGACTTCGAGCAGCCGATCGCGATCACCATGCTGGGCGTCCTCAACTTCGTCATGGACACCGAGCGGGCGGCCGCCATCGTGAAACGCCTCATGGACGCCGTACCGTCCGGCAGTTACCTCGTCATCTCCCACCCCACCACCGAGGTCGACGGCGAGGCGATGACCGCGGCGGTCGACTACTGGAACAGCCAGGGCTCCGCCCCGATGACCCTGCGCAGCCACACCGACCTCGCGCGCCTCTTCGCCGACGTCGAACTCCTGCCCCCGGGCCTCGTCTCCTGCTCCCGCTGGCGCCCCGAACCCACGGACGAGGACATCGACGTCACCCACTTCGGCGGTGTGGGAACGAAGCGTTGACGGCGGACCCCGGCCGGACCGACCGGCGCGGTCGGCCGGGGCCTCAGCGGCACGCGCCTCAGCGGCGGGCGTCTCAGCGGCGCGCGGCCGCGAGGCTGTCGGCGAGGTGGAGGAGGTCCGCGGCCAAGGGGGAGTCGGCGCTCCAGACCGCTTCGAAGGAGATCTGCACCTCGCGGCCCTCGTTCAGCAGCGGCCGGTGGGGTACGTCGGGTGAGGTGAGCTTGGAGCGGGGGACCATGGCCGAGCCCAGGCCCAGTCTGGTCCAGTCCTCCAGGCCCTGGTAGCTCGCGGCCTCTCCCGGATAGGTGTGCAGCGGCAGCTCGTTCGCCTGGAAGAGCTGAGTGGTGAAGGTCGTCAGGCCGCACGTGTCCGGAACCAGGATGAAGCGCTCCTTGCCGGCCTCGTGCAGTTCGAGCGGAGCCGCGTCCTCGGTCTCGGGGCTGACGACGACGATCGGTTCGACGTCGATGACCCGGTGCTCGAAGCGCGGCATCGCGGTGACCGCCGGGATCAGGATGATGTCCAGTTGACCGGCCTGCAGACACTCACGCAGGTCCCGCATGTGCGCCTCGCGCAGCACCAGGTCGCGGGGCACGGGCAGCTCCCGGACCATGCTGAACGCCCGCGCGACCAGATGCGAGCCGATCAGAGGGGAGACGCCGACGCGGATCTTCTGCTCACCGGGGTCGTTCAGCCGTCTGGCCTCCGCGCCGACGGCGTCCAGCGCGATCAGGGCGCGCTCGATCAGCGGAAGAATCCGGGCACCGAACGCCGTCTGGGTCACACCACGCGGCGACCGGTCGAACAGCCTGCCGCCGAGGCGCTCCTCCAGCTTGGCGATCCCGTTGGACAGAGCGGGCTGCGTCACCCCGTACGCACGCGCGGCAGCACTGAACGACCTGGTCTCGGCGACCGCCTGCGCATACCGCAGGCCTTCGATGTTGAGGCGGTCGGTCATAGCCATGCCTTATCGCTCCCTTCGCTGATGTCCCGTACCGGGCGTGTTTCCCTCTGCCTACGGTCGGGGCCCTGTCGCGTCAGCATAGCCAGCGGCTATATGGGCGTCGTGTCCGGAGCCCGTGCTTCCGCATCGTCGTGACACCGCCGCAAGCGAGTGACCCACCGGCACGGCCCACCCCGGCGGCGGGCTCACATGTTGATCATGTGGCCGGCCAGGCCGTGGACGGCTTCCTTGACGGCCTCGCTGAGGGTCGGGTGGGCGTGGACGTTACGGGCGACCTCGTGGACGGTGAGGTCCCACTGCTGGGCGAGGGTGAGTTCGGGGAGGAGTTCGGTGACGTCGGGGCCGATGAGGTGGCCGCCGATCAGTTCGCCGTACCTGGCGTCGCTGATGAGCTTGACGAAGCCGGTGGTGTCGCCGAGGCCGTGGGACTTGCCGTTGGCGGTGAAGGGGAACTTGGCGACCTTGACGTCGTGGCCGAGGTCGCGGGCCTGGGCCTCGGTGTAGCCGAAGCTGGCGATCTGCGGCTGGCAGAAGGTGGCGCGGGGGATCATCGCGTAGTCGAGTTCCATGGTCTCGGCGTCCGCGATCGTCTCGGCGGCGATGATGCCCATAGCCTCGGCGGCGTGGGCGAGCATCAGCTTCGCGGTGACGTCGCCGATGGCGTACAGGTGTGGGACGGAGGTGCGGCAGCGGCCGTCGACGTCGATCGCGCCGCGCTCGGTGACCGTCACGCCGGTGTTCTCCAGGCCGTAGCCGGTGACGTTCGGTGCGAAGCCGATGGCCTGGAGGACCTTGTCGGCCTCCAGGGTCTGCTGGGCGCCGTCCTTGCCGGTGACGGTGACGCGTACCCGGGGTCCGGTCTCGTCGATGGCGTCGACCCGGGTGGAGGTGAGGACGTCGATGCCCAGCTTGCGGTACCGGCGGGCGAGTTCGGCGGAGATCTCGGCGTCCTCCAGGGGTGCCATGCGGTCGAGGAACTCGACGATGGTGACCTTCACGCCGTAGTTGTGGAGCACGTAGGCGAATTCGATGCCGATGGCGCCGGCGCCCGCGATGACGATGGACTGCGGGAGGTCGTCGG
The DNA here is from genome assembly GCF_053592555.1 of Streptomyces sp. NPDC002643. Taxonomy (NCBI): domain Bacteria; kingdom Bacillati; phylum Actinomycetota; class Actinomycetes; order Kitasatosporales; family Streptomycetaceae; genus Streptomyces; species Streptomyces sp. NPDC002643. The sequence goes on along the minus strand of NZ_JBSFVY010000013.1, from coordinate 52,714 downwards.
CGAGGATCTGCTCCTCGAAGGTCACCACGCGGGCGCTGCGGCGGGTGCCGGGGAGCAGCTTGGGGGTGGCGCCGGTGGCGATGACGCAGTGGTCGAAGCCGATGGTGCGGGTGTCGCCGTCATAGCCGGTGACCTGGAGGGTGTGAGGGTCGAGGAAAGCGCCCCGGCCGTCGATCTCGGTGATCTTGTTCTTCTTCATCAGGTAGTGGACGCCCTTGACACGGCCGTCGGCGACCTTGCGGCTGCGGCGGAAGGCCTCGCCGTAGTCGAAGGAGACCTGGCCGTCGACCTTGATGCCGAAGGTCTTCGCCTCATGGGTGAAGAGGTGGGCGAGTTCGGCGTTGCGGAGCAGGGCCTTGGTGGGGATGCAGCCGACGTTCAGGCAGACGCCGCCCCAGTACTTCTCCTCGACGACCGCGACACGCTTGCCCAGCTGGGCGGCGCGGACGGCGGCCACATAGCCGCCGGGGCCGGCTCCGAGTACGACAACATCGAATCGCTCGTCCTGCTCGACCATGGGCCGTTCCCCTTCTCTCGGCTTTCCTCGGTCTTCTTCGGTTTCCACTGCCGTTCGATCCGAGTATGGGCGGGCCCTTGGCCCCTGTCGGGTCGGACACCGCCCCTCTGCCGGGCAATGGGTCGAGCCTCGGCGAGTCCACGGTGAGCCGATCCGAAGGCTACGCGTCCGGGGGCGATGTCGAGATCGACCTGCTGATGCCGCCGTCGGGTGTCTACGCGCCCATCGGTGAGGACCTGAGCGCCGGCTTCGCCCGCCACCTCGACGAACACGACGGCAAGCTCGGCGGTCACACGGCCGATCTCGCGCCGCCCGACGAGGGAGAGGGCCCGCAGACCGAAGTCCCCGCCGCCCAGAACAGCCTGTTCGTCGGACCGGCACTGCTCGCTGCGGGGTTCGTGTATGGGTCGGCGGTGCCCTGTGGGCCCAGCAGGCATATCGTCGCCCGCTCCGGCGTCGCGATCGTGCCCCCGGGGCCGCCGGGTGGTCGCCCCGCTCATGGTGGAGGAGAACCTGACCCTCGCGGCCAGGGCCTCCAAGGGCGGCCACGGCCCCTGGGCCAAGGAGCGCGTCCACGAGCTGATGCCCCGTCTCACCGAGCGGCGTGGCAACGCGGGCGGTCAACTCCCCGGCGGGGAACAGCAGATGCCGGCCATCGGCAGGGCCCTGCTGAGGAACCCGAGCCGGCTGCTGCTCCTGGACGAACCGTCGGACGGCCTCGCACCCGCCGTCGTCGACACCATCGCCGAGGTGCTGGAAGGGCTGCGCGGCGAGGGCATCGCCGTCGTGCTGGTGGAACAGGATCTGCGGCCGGCCTTCCGGCACGCCGACGAGGTGGCCGTGATGCGCAAGGGCCGCACCGCGCACGGCGGTTCCCCCGCCGACTTCCGTCAGGACCGCGAACGGGCCGAGGGCATCCTAGGGGTGGGCTGAAGACTCCACATTCCACAGAGCCCTTGATGTTCTACAGAGCCTTGACGTACATCCAACTAGCTGTAGAAGATTTCGCCATCGGAACCCGTGCAGGCGCGAGGAGGCGCTTCGTCATGGTGGTGGTGTCCTTCGACCGCAGTCCGGACGCGTACCGGCACTGGAAGCTCCGTACGGACGGGCCGGTCGCATGGCTGGAGATGGACGTCGACGAGCAGGGCGGCCTGGTCCCCGGATATGAGCTGAAGCTCAACTCCTACGACCTGGGCGTGGACATCGAGCTGTACGACGCGCTACAGCGGCTGCGGTTCGAGCACCCCGAGGTGCGCTCGGTGGTGGTGACCAGCGCCAATGAGAAGGTGTTCTGCGCCGGGGCCAACATCCGGATGCTGGCCGCCTCCCCGCACGAGTGGAAGGTGAACTTCTGCAAGTTCACCAACGAGACCCGCAACGGCATCGAGGACGCCTCGGAGCACTCCGGGATCACCTTCATCGCCGCGATCAACGGTTCCTGCGCGGGCGGCGGTTACGAGATCGCCCTGGCCTGCGACCGCATCCTGCTGATCGACGACAACTCCTCGGCGGTCGCCCTGCCCGAGGTGCCCCTGCTGGGCGTACTGCCCGGCACCGGCGGGCTGACCCGGGTCGTCGACAAGCGCCGGGTGCGCAAGGACCTGGCGGACCTCTTCGCCACCCGCAGCGACGGCATCAAGGGCAAGACGGCGGTGGACTGGCGGCTGGTCGACGAGGTCGTCCCGCGCCGGGACTTCCGTACGGTCGTCGAACAGCGCGCCCTGGAGGCCGCCCGCGAAAGCTCACGGCCCGCCGAGGCCCGGGGCATCCAACTGACCCCGCTGGAGCGGGAGATCACCGACACCGGCCTCGCCTACCGCCACGTACGCGCCGAGTACGACGCCCCGCTCGGCCTGGTCCGGATCACCGTACGGGGCCCGGAAGGGGAAGCCCCCGCCGACGCCGCCGCGCTCCACGCCCAGGGCGCCGACGGCTGGCTGCTCGCCCTCACCCGCGAACTCGACGACCTGATCCTGCGGTTGCGGACCAACGAGACCGAGCTGGGCACCTGGGTGCTGCGCACCGAGGGCGACCCCGATCCCGTACTGGCCCATGAGCGAGCCGTCCTCGCAGCCGCCACCGACGGCGACTGGCTGGCGAACGAGATCCTGCACTACTACAAGCGCACCCTGAAACGCCTCGACGTCACCAGCCGCAGCCTCGTCGCCCTGATCGAACCCGGCAGCTGCTTCGCCGGACTCCTGCTGGAGCTGGCCCTTGCCTGCGACCTGCAGTACATGCTGGACGGCCCGCCGATCGACGACCCCGACAGCGACGAGCGCGCCCGACTCACCCTCTCCGCCGCCAACTTCGGCCCGTTCCCCATGGGCAACGGCCTCACCCGCCTCCAGTCCCGCTTCTACCGGCAGGACGACCACCTCGACTGGCTGCGCCGGGAGCACGGACAGCCCCTCAGCGCCGCCCAGGCCCGTGAACTCGGCCTCGTCACCGACGCGCCCGACGACATCGACTGGGAGGACGAGGTCCGCATCGTGCTGGAGGGACGGGCCGCGCTCAGCCCGGACGCGCTCACCGGCATGGAGGCCAACCACCGGTTCGTCGGCCCGGAGACCATCGAGACCAAGATCTTCGGCCGGCTCACCGCCTGGCAGAACTGGATATTCACCCGCCCCAACGCATCCGGCCCGGAAGGCGCGTTGCGCCGCTACGGCACCGGGCGGAAGGCGGTCTACGACCGGAAGCGAGTGTGACCCGATGCCCACGAAGGTCGACTACGACTCCAGGATTCCCAACAACGTCGCCCTCGCCGACGACCGCCGCCTCCAACGTGCCCTGGAGGGCTGGCAGCCCAAGTTCCTCAACTGGTGGGGCGAGATGGGCCCCACTCTGGAGAACCAGGGCGTCTACCTGCGCACCGCCGTCTCCGTCGGACGGGACGGCTGGGCCCACTTCGGCCACGTCGACGTACCCGACTACCGCTGGGGCATCTTCCTCGCCGAGCCCACCCCCGACCGCCGGATCGCCTTCGGCGAGCACCAGGGTGACCCGGTCTGGCAGCAGGTCCCCGGCGAGTACCGCGCCGACCTGCAACGCCTGATCGTCGTCCAGGGCGACACCGAACCCGCCTCCGTCGAACAGCAGCGCCTGCTGGGCCTGACCGCACCGAGCCTGTATGACCTGCGCAACCTCTTCCAGGTGAACGTGGAGGAGGGGCGCCACTTGTGGGCCATGGTCTATCTCCTGCACGCCTACTTCGGCAGGGAGGGCCGCGAGGAGGCCGAGGCGCTGCTCCACCGCAACTCCGGCAGCCCCGACGCACCGCGCATCCTGGGCGCCTTCAACGAGGAGACCGCCGACTGGCTGGCCTTCTACATGTTCACGTACTTCACCGACCGGGACGGCAAGTACCAGCTCGGCTCGCTCAAGGAGTCCGCCTTCGACCCGCTGTCACGGACCTGCACCTTCATGCTGAAGGAAGAGGCCCACCACATGATGGTCGGCACCACCGGCGTCGACCGCGTGGTGACCCGCAGCGCCCAACTCGTCCGTGAGCACGACACGTTGGACATCGCGGCCTGCGGCGGCATCCCGCTGGAGATCATCCAGAAGTACATCAACTTCCACTACACCGTCTCCCTCGACCTGTTCGGCAGCGAGACCTCCACCAACGCGGCCAACTACTACACCGCCGGCCTCAAGGGCCGCTGGCAGGAGGAACGCCGCAAGGACGACCACCGCCTCACCGACGACAGCGCCTTCCTGGACAAGCCGGGGCAGGACGGCTGCTGGTCGCAGGACGAGGTCCCCGCCCTGCTCGCCCTCAACCTGGATCTGCGCGACGAGTACATCTCCGACTGCCGCAGCGGCGTCACTCGCTGGAACCGCATCCTGGACGAGCACGGCATCGACTTCCGCTTCCGGCTGCCGCACCCCGGCTTCAACCGCGACGTCGGCCTCGCCGCAGGTCACCACATCACCCCCGACGGCACCATCGTCGACGAGCGGACCTGGGAGGACTCCCGCAAGCACTGGCTGCCCACGGCTGAGGATCTGGCGTTCGTACGATCGCTGATGCGGCCGGTCTACGAGCGCGGCAAGATCGCCCACTGGGTGGCACCGCCGGTCAACGGCATCAACGGAAAACCGTTCGACTACCAGTACGTCCGACTGGTGTGAGGCGATCCGGATGACCGAGCTGTTCAACGCGGCCGACTGGCTGGTCGACCGGCATCTGAGAGAGGGCGCCGGCGAGCGCACGGCCGTCGTCACCCCCACCCGGACGCTCACCTACGGGGAACTGTCCGGCGAGGTCCGCCGGGTCGCGGCAGGACTGCGAGCCCTCGGCGTCCGTCCGGAGGAACGCGTACTGATGTGCATGGCGGACGACGTCGAACTCTTCACCGCCCTCCTAGCCGCCTTCCACATCGGCGCCGTCGCCGTCCCCGCCTCGACCATGCTCACCGGCGGTGAACTGGCCAAACTGGTCGCCGACTCACGCAGCCGCGTGGTGCTGGGCTCCGCCGCGTTCGGCCCCGTCCTGCGCACGGCACTGGCGGACACCCCGCAGGTCGAGCACGCCGTACTGACCGGCGACGACCCGACCGGACTGCCGGACCACGTCCGGGGCCACACCTGGCAGCGGCTGCTGGACGGTGGCGCCGGCACGGCCGACGGACCGTACCCGACCTGGCCGGACTCGCCCGCCCTGTGGCTCTACACCTCCGGCACCACGGGCACGCCCAAGGCCGCCATGCACCGGCACATCGACATCGAGACCGTCGCCGAGAACTACGGACGCCGCGTACTGGGCATCGGCCCCGACGACCGCTGTCTGTCCGTCGCCAAACTCTTCTTCGCGTACGGCATCGGCAACTCGCTGTTCTTCCCGCTGGCGGCGGGCGCCACGGCCCTGCTCGAACCCTCCAGACCGTCCCCCGCGCTGTTCGCCAAGCGGGCGTCCGGCGACCGGGCCACCGTCCTGTTCGGCGTACCCGGCTTCTACGGACCCCTGCTCGCCGCCCCCGACATCCCCGACGACGCCTTCGCGACCGTACGCGTCGGCGTCTCGGCCGGTGAAGCACTGCCCGCACGCATGTACGACGAGATGCTGCGGCGGTACGGCGTGGAGGTCCTCGACGGCATCGGCTCCACCGAGATGCTGCACATCTTCGTCTCCAACCGCTCGGGCCGCGTCCACCCGGGCTCCTCCGGCGAACCCGTCCCCGGATACGCGGTGGAACTGCGCGATACCGAGGGCCGGGTGGTGGAGGGCGTGGGCACGCCCGGCGAGCTGTACGTCCGCGGTGAGTCGGCGGCCACCGGCTACTGGTGCCGGGCCGAGACCACCCGCCAGGTCTTCCTCGGCGACTGGGTACGCACCGGCGACACCTACGTCCGCAACGCCGACGGCACCTACACCTGTATGGGCCGCACCAACGACCTGTTGAAGGCGGGCGGTATCTGGGTCGCCCCGGCGGAGGTCGAGGAGCGGCTGCTCGCCCATCCGGACGTGGCCGAGGTGGCGGTGGTGGGCGTCCCGGACGCGGACGGCCTGGACAAGCCCGTCGCCTGCGTGGTGCCGAGACCCGGCCGCGCAGTCGACCCCGACGCCCTCGTGGCCTGGTGCCGCGAGGGCCTCGCCGCCTTCAAACGCCCGCGCGGCGTGATCGGCCTGCCCGAGCTGCCACGCACCCCCACCGGCAAGATCCGCCGCAACGTCCTGCGCGCCATGGCCCGCGACGGTTCCTGGACGGAGCCACCGCCCGGCTGACAGCCATCCCGCCCACCCCAGCCCCAAGGAGGACACGCAGATCTGCGACATCGCCGGCTTCCCCGCCGTACGAGGACGGGAACTCGTCGACCGGCTCCTCGACCGGGCCGCCCCCTGCGGCCCCTTCACCCCGCGCCCGCTGCCGGTCGCCGCGCCCTACGAGGGGGCGGGGCCTACGCGGGCCGCGACGTGGTGATCGTCGGGGGCGGCGACAGCGCCTTCGACGGGGCACTCACCCTCACCCTGCGCCGGATCGCCGCCCGTGTGACCCTCGTCCACCGCCGCGCCACCTTCCGCGCGCACCCCGCCACCGTGGCGGGCGTACGGGCGGCGGCCCTGGAGATCGTGGGCCACTGCGAGCCCGTCCGCCCGGTGCCGGCGATCTCCCAGGACCGCAGGGTGGCACCGGAGTCGAAGGACTTCGTCGCCGACCACGAGCGGTTCTTCACCGAACCCCTGCCGGGCCGCGACCGGCCGCTCGGAGCGCCCGGGGGAGCCGGCGGGCTCGGACCCGTCGGCGCGGATACGGCACTCGTCGCCGGATACGACCGGAGCGGCCGAGCCCTGAGGGACCCGCGCGGCCGAGCCCCGAGGTGAGGCCCGGTGGCCGCCGACGGCGGGTACGGGGCCTCAGCCCGCGGCGTGCCCGTCCATCAGCTCCTCCCAGCGCCGTAGCGCCACCGGGGTCCACTCGGCGTGTCGGGCGTGGAAGAGGTCGGCCGCCTTCGCGCCGCTCCAGCCCGGGGGCAACAGCCTCGCCGGCAGACGCGGGTCCAGGAAGGGGAAGCGGCGCCACTCGTGGACCAGCATGGTCTGGGCGTGCAGCACGGCGTCGTCGTCGGCGGGGCGGAGCCCGGTGAACTCGTCGATGAACGCCTCGTAGCGCTCCTCCACCTCACTGAGGTCCCAGGCACGCGCCACCATGGCCGTCTCGCTGCCCACCGCGCCGTAGGCGGCGGTGAAGGACATCGCGCCGTCGGCGAGCCCGAGTTCCTTCAGGACGCCGAGCGCCTCCGTCTCGCGGTCGGTGTGAGGGGTGATCCACACGCCCGGTTCGGGGGAGCCGAAGCCGGCCCAGGTGAGCCGGGTGCGCACCTTGTGGCGCAGATCCCGCTTGGACTCCGGCACTGAGACCAGGACGACCAGCCACGTGTCGGCCCGTGCGCGGTCGCCGTTGCCGAAGTCGTAGATGCGCTGGGCGCCCTCGGTCAGCAGCCGGCGGCCCGGAGGGGTGAGCGCCCAGCGCACCCGGCGGCCCGCGCGCTCCGAGACGAGCCAGCCCTCCGCCGCGGTCCGGGCGAGCGCCTGGCGGGCCGACTTCTCCTCCACGCCGAACAGGGCCAGCGCCTCCACCAGCGCCGAGGTCCACACCGGGGTGTCCTTGGGCAGGACGTACTCACCGAGCATGGTCATCAGCAGCGACCGGGCGCTGACCTCACCGACCTCACGGCGTCGGCTCACCACCGGACGGGTGCCCGCCCCCGTGGCCCGGTCGGCGCGGCTCCTGCGGCCCGGCCCACGCGACGCGACTTCCACCATGGCCCCTCCGCCTCTCTCACCGCCGCCCGCCCGATGCCCCCCGCGACCTCGTGGGACACCGACGTCCTCAGCGTATCCGGCCTCCGGGACACGGAAATCCGAAGCCCTCCAACGTGACACATTATCTTCGCGTCGCGAAAAATCTCAGTAGAGCGTCACCTTGTCGCTTGTCGCTTGTCGCTCACGCGGCGGCCGGCTCCAGGCGGATGATCACGGCCTTCGACGTGGGGGTGTTGCTGATGTCCGCCACGCTGTCGAGGGGGACCAGGACATTGGTCTCCGGGTAGTAGGCGGCGGCCGAACCCGGGGGAGTGGAGTAGCCGACGACACGGAAGGCGTCGGCGCGGCGTTCCGTGCCGTCGGACCAGACGCTGACCAGGTCGACGAGATCGCCGTCCGCGAGGCCGAGTTCGGTGAGATCGGCCGGGTTGACGAGGACGACGCGCCGGCCGCCCTTGATGCCACGGTAACGGTCGTCCATCGCGTACGGGATGGTGTTCCACTGGTCGTGCGAGCGCAGGGTCTGCAGGACCAGATGGCCCTTCGCTGCCTGGAGCATCGTGAAGTCGTTGACGCTGAAGACGGCCTTGCCGCCGGCGGTGCGGAACACCCGGGAGTTGACGGGGTTGGGCAGCCGGAAGCCGCCCGGCCGCCGTACCCGCTCGTTGAAATCCTGGAAGCCCTCGACGACCCGGGAGATACGGTCGCGTACGAGGTCGTAGTCGGCCTCGAAGTCCGCCCAGGGGATGTCCGGTTCGGCGCCCAGCACCTTGCGGGCGAGGCGGGTGATGATGGACACCTCGCTCAGCAGATGCTCGGACGCGGGGTCGAGGCGTCCCCGGGTGGCGTGGACCTCGCTCATGGAGTCCTCGACCGTCATGAACTGCTCGCCGCCCGCCTGGATGTCACGGTCGCTGCGGCCGAGGGTGGGCAGGATCAGCGCCGTGCGTCCGCACACGGCGTGGGAGCGGTTGAGCTTGGTCGAGATGTGCGCGGTCAGACGGCAGTTGCGCAGCGCGGCCTCGGTGACGTCGCTGTCGGGGGTCGCGCGGACGAAGTTTCCCGCGACCCCGACGAAGACCTTGGCGTAGCCGTCGCGCATGGCCCGGATGGAGTCGACGGAGTCCAGCCCGTGGGCCGTCGGCGCGGTGAACGCGAACTCCCGGCCCAGCCGGTCGAGGAACGCCCGGGGCATCCGCTCCCAGATCCCCATCGTGCGGTCGCCCTGGACATTGCTGTGCCCGCGCACCGGACACACACCCGCTCCGGGCCGGCCGATGTTGCCGCGCAGCAGAAGGAAGTTGACGACCTCGCGGATGGTGGGCACGCCGTGCTTGTGCTGGGTCAGTCCCATGGCCCAGCAGACGATGACACTGCGGCTCTTGAGGACTCGCTCGTGCACCTGCTCGATCTCGTCGCGGCTCAGCCCGGTGGCGTCCAGCACGGCGTCCCACGAGGTGCCGCGGATGTGCTCGACGAAGGCGTCGTATCCGCTGGTGTGCGCCTCGATGAACGCGCGGTCCAGGACCGTGCCCGGCTCCTTGTCCTCCGCCTCGACCAGCAGCAGATTCAGCGCCTGGAACAGGGCGAGGTCCCCGCCGGGCCGTATCTGCAGGAACTGGTCGGCGATCTCCGTGCCACGGCCGATCACGCCACGTGCCTTCTGCGGGTGCTTGAAACGGAGCAGCCCCGCCTCGGGCAGCGGGTTGACGGCGACGACCTTGCCGCCCCGCCGCTTGGTCTCCTCCAGCGCCGAGAGCATACGGGGGTGGTTGGTGCCGGGGTTCTGGCCGACGACGAAGACGAGATCGGAGTCGTGGAGATCGTCGAGGCTGACGCTGCCCTTGCCGATGCCGAGGGTCTCGTTCAGTGCCGAACCACTGGACTCGTGGCACATGTTGGAGCAGTCCGGCAGATTGTTGGTGCCGAAGGCCCGCGCGAACAGCTGGAGCAGGAAGGCCGGTTCGTTGGCGAGCCGGCCGGAGGTGTAGAACAGCGCCTCGTTCGGGTCGTCCAGGGCGCGCAGTTCGTCGGCGAGGAGGTCCAGGGCCTCGTCCCAGCCGATCGGCTCGTAGTGGGTCGCGCCCTCGCGCAGCACCATCGGCTCGGTCAGCCGGCCCTGCTGGTTGAGCCAGTAGTCGGAGCGGCGGCTCAGCTCGTCCACGGAAGTCTGCCGGAAGAAGTCGGCGGTGACCCGCCGCGAGGTCGCCTCGTCGCTGATGTGCTTGGCGCCGTTCTCGCAGTACTCGTTACGATGCCGCTGCCCCGGCGCGGGCTCGGGCCAGGCGCACCCCGGGCAGTCGAAGCCCTTCGCCTGGTTGATGTTGAGCAGGGTCAGCGCGGTGCGCTTCGGCGAGGTCTGGCCCAGCGCGTACTTCAGGGCGTGGACGACAGCGGGGGCGCCGGTGGCCCAGGTCTTGGGAGCCGTCACCGACAACTCGCCCTCATCCGGCTCGTCGAAGTCCCGCACCGCGCACCACGCCCTCTCCGCTTGTGTCCACGCACACTCTTCGCCGACGCGTCGCCCCAGGTCAAAGCGGCAGTTCCTATCGACTGACAGGCCACGCCGATCAAGGCCGCACGCCGATCAGCCCCGCACGCCGATCAGCCCCGCACGCAGATCAGTGCCGCACGCCGATCAGCCCCGCGTCACGATCAGTGCCGCACGCCGATCGACGCGGCGTGCGAGGGCCCGCCCGGCCGGACCGCCGGACACGGTGGATCATTGACATGTGCTGCTGCGCCAACTCGAATACCTCGTCGCCCTCGCACGCGCCCGCCACTTCGCGAAGGCGGCCCAGGCCTGCTACGTCTCCCAGCCCACCCTTTCCGAGGGCATCCGGAAGCTGGAGGACGAACTCGGCATCCCCCTGGTGCAGCGGGGCCGCAGGTTCGAGGGCTTCACACCGGAGGGCGAACGCGTCGTGATGTGGGCGCGGCGCATCCTCGCGGACCGGGACGCGATGCGGGGCGAGATCCAGGCACTGCGGGCCGGGCTGAGCGGGCGGCTGCGCATCGGCACCGTCCCGACCGCCTCCACGGCCGTCGCGCTGCTGACCCAGCCGTTCTGCGCCGCCAACCCGCTCGCGACCGTCCAGGTCTTCGCCGACCTGCAGTCCGAGGACATCGTCAACCGGCTGCGGGCATACGAACTGGACGCCGCCGTCACCTACCACCGCACCGTCGTGGAACACGACTTCAAGCTCGTCCCCCTCTATCAGGAACGCTATGTCCTCCTGACCCGGCGCTCCGCCCCCCGCTCCGGCCCGGACGAGATCTCCTGGGAGGAGGCGGCCCAGTACCCGCTCTGTCTGCTGCACCCCGTGATGCAGGGTCGCCAGGTCCTCGACGCCGTCTTCGAGACCGTCGGCGTCTCCGTGACCCCGCGCGTCGAGACCGACTCGATCGCCTCCCTGTTCGCGCAGGTCAGGGCCGGACAATGGGCGAGCATCGTGCCGCACGCCTGGCTGCACGTCTTCGGCGTCCCCCTCGGAATGCACGCCGTCCCACTGGTCCGCCCCGTCCGCACGGAGCGCATCGCCCTGGTACTCCCGGCCCGCGAACCGGTCTCCATGATCGGGCAGGCCCTCCTGGACGTCGCCGACCGGGCCGACATCGCCTCGACGCTGGAACGGCTGCCCGACTGACCCGTCAACCCAGCCGGATCACCGAATACGTCTCCCCGATCCCGGGCGGCCGCGTCCAGGACCGGGTGGTGAACGTGTGCAGTCGCCCGCGCACGATCGCGTGACGCGGCAGCCGGACACCGAACTCCCCGGCCACCGCTTCCAACAGCGCCCGCTCCACCTCCCCGCCGACCTCCGGACCATCGAAGAACCGGGTCGGGTCCAGCGCCACCGGTATCTCCCCGCTCCGCCGCACCTCTCCGCCCGCGTACGTGAACGCGTACTCCTCGATGCCGTCCCGAGCCACCGAGAGGTGGAAGTACGGCTCCCCGTGCCATGACCTGAGGCCGCTCCACACCACCACCGCGCGGGTACCCGCCCCGGCGGCCGCGGCCAGGGAGACGAACCGCTCGCGGTTGAACGGGGCGGGATCGCCGTCGAAGGCGAAACTCCAGTCGGCGCCGGCCCGCCCGACCGCCACGAGAGCCCGGTCGTCGAAGGACGAGAACTCCCTCTTGCCGTCCAACGCCCTCTGCCGCGCCTCCCAGAAGGTCCGGGGTGCGCTCAGCACCGCCCCGTCCCCGTCCGCGAGGCGTCCGGGCAGCTCCTCCGGCTCCACGCCCTCCACCAGGACGAACCGGTAGGACGTGCGGTTGTTGCCCGGGTCCGGCTCCGCGAGCCACGCCAGGCCGTCCGGATCGAGCCGGGCCGTCGGCCCCGGCGCCACACCCGTCCGCCCGCCCCTCGGCACGGACAGCAGCTCCCGGCCCCGCTCCGGGGTCAGCAGCGGCCCGAGCACGGGATCGGCCAGCCACCCCAGCGGCGCCAGATGATCCGGGCCCAGTGGCTCCCACAGAGGCACGGCGTCCCTCAGCGTCCGCCATGCCTCGTCGGTGTCCCCCCACCGCGCCAGCTCCCGCGCCCGCTCGACCGCGCCCCCGAACTCCCCGGCCGCCGCGTACCGGTACGTGCCGTCACGCACCTGATCCAGCGTCGCGTACGCCAGGGACACCACCTCGTCGTCGGCGCCCCGCAGATGGAACGTCAGCGTGGAGTCGTCCCGGTACGAGTGCGCCGCGTGCTCGGCGACCAGCGGCGGCAGCAGATCCGGCGCGTACCGGGGGTCCGTCACCAGGTCCTTGAAATACACCATGGAGGTCTCCCCCAGCAGACGGCGTATCTGGTCACCCAGCCCGGCGGCCCGAGGCCTGTCGTACCCCTGGGCCTCCGCCAGCGCCGTCGCGGCCCGCTCCCAGCCGCCGCGCAGCGCCTCCAGCCGGGCCTGGTCCACCTGGGCGTCCAGCTCACGGGTCGTGTCGTTGACGAACTCCGGCTCCCCGTCGCCTCCGCGCGCCCGCAGGCTGTGGAACTCGCGGTACATCTCCCGCATGAACGCGACGAAGTTCGCGTGCCGCTCGGGAGGCGCGGCACGCCAGCTCGCCCAGGTGTACACGGCCCACTCGCCGTCCTCGCCGACGTCCTCGGGATCGAGCAGGACATGGGTGGCGTCGGCCTCCACGTCGAGTTGCAGCCCGCGCCGCCACAGGTCCACCTCCCGCCGCTCCTCGGGCCCGGCGTCCTCGTCCAGATACTCCTCGAAGATGTCCGCGAGTCCCGACCTGTTGTCGTGCCACTGCGCGTCCTCGGTCCCCGCCAGCAGCCACACGAACCCGCCCGCGTGCCGCCAGCCGTCGCTGACCTTGAGGAACTCCCGGTACGACAGAGGCATCCGGCGGCCGAGGCGCTCCTCCAGGGCCGCGATCCGCTCCTCGGACGCGGGCGGGAACCCCAGCCACCGCGCCTGCCGGGCGCGCTCGTCGTCCTCGCTCCGTGTCGCGTCGTCCGGCAGACAATCCGCCCACTCCCCGCTCCACTTGAGCAGGAAGGACCGCCAGTCGAATGGTGTGGTGTCCGTCATACGCCCGATACTGCCACCCACCACTGACAGCGCCCCGCCGCTCGCCGAGCCCCCAGCGCGCGGCTCCTCCCCGAGCGCTGCCGTCAGCTCTGGTGCGTGACGCTGACCTGGACCTTCATCGCGCCCTTGTTGTCCTGCGAGCAGGAACCGGCGGCGTCGTTCATGCCCAGTTGCAGGGTGCCGTCACCAGACGCCCGAAACGAGGTCTTCCGCTTGACGGAGTGGACGGGGAAGTTCTTCTCACCCACGAGGCGGGCCAGCAGCGTGCCGAACGGGGCCGCGGGCTTGACCTTGCAACTCTTCGCCCCGTCCAGCAACTTGTCGGTGGCGGCGTCGTAACCGGCGGGCCCGGTCGTGGGCATGTTCCGGTAGTCGGCCGTCCACTGGCCCGAGACATAGCGCACGGTCACCTTGTCGCCCCGCTGGACGGACACCCCGGCCATCGACTGCCAGCCGGTCGCCGACTGGACGGTCCAACTGGTCGTGGTCGTCGCCGGTTTCTCCTCGGGCGGCAGCGTCCCGGTGAGGAAGAGCCCGCCCACGACACCCGCAGCCAGGACCGCCGTACCGGCGAGTGCCCACACCAGCCGTCTCCCGCCCGCCGAAACGGCCGAGCGGGACGGCGGCCGGGCGGGCCCGAGCGACGTGGTGCGCCGCGCCGTCGGGTCGCTCCCCCCGGCAGCCACGAGCCGCCGCTGACCGCTGGTCATCGTGTCCGCCTCCGCCAACGGGGACGCGGGCCGGGGCACACGCACGGTCGCCGGCGGCAACGGCTCGGCGTCCGCCTCGCCCGCCGCGACACGCCCCAGCGCGGTACGGGTGGCGGCGGCCGAGGGGCGTTCGTCCGGCGACTTGCGCAGCAGCGCCTCGACAACGGGCAGGAGCGGGCCGAGCCGCTCCGCCAGGAACGGTTCCTCGTACGCCACCGCGTGCAGCGTCGCGGGCGCGCTCGGCCTGCGGAAGGGGGACAGACCGCCGCACACCGTGGCGAGGGTCGCGCCGAGCGACCACAGGTCGGAGGGCGTGCCGGTCTCCGCTCCGGTCACCCGCTCGGGCGCCATGAACTCCAGCGAGCCCACGAGTTCGCCGGTGGTGGTCAGGAACTCTCCGTCGTCCAGGGCCGCGATGCCGAAGTCGGTGAGGACGGCGTTGCCGTTGGGGCGCAGCAGTACGTTGGCGGGTTTGACGTCCCGATGCAGGGCGCCGGCCGCGTGCACGGCGTCCAGCGCGTCGACCAGTTGCAGTGCGAGGGCGGCGGTCCGCTGTGGGCTGAGCGGTCCGGACTCGGCGATCCGGTGGGCGAGTGAGGGCCCTTCGACGAGTTCCATGACGATCCACAACCGGTCCTCGGACTCGACCAGGTCATGCACCGCGACCACATGCGGATGCGGCACCCGGGCGACCGCGCGGGCCTCACGGACGGCGCGGCGCAGCCGGACGCGGTTCTCCTCGGCGCCCTCGGTGAGGATGTGCAGCTCCTTGGCGGCGACCGGCCGGTCCAGCAGCTGGTCGTGAGCCCGCCAGACCGTGCCCATGCCACCCTTGCCGAGGACGTCGTGGAGCCGATACCGGCCGGCGATCAGCCGTACCGAGCCGTATTCCGGGCCATGTCCCGAGTGGCGTTCCGAGCCGTGTCCCGAGCCGTGTCCCGAGCCTCCTTGCGAACGGCTCGCCACCGGGTGATCGCCATCTGCGGGTGTCACGCGCTCTCACGTTTCCTTCCCGACGGCCTGGGCGCCCGTCGGCCGTCGTGCGTTCGAAAGCGCCGAGCATAGCGGAGCACCTGTGCACCACACGCCGCTCAACTACCGTGTGAATATGGGCAATTGACGCGGAAAGAAGCGGGCCTCCAGCTTCCGGCCTCGGGCCGAGCCACGGCCGGAGGGCGAAGTGACCAAGGTGTGACCGGGATGACAGCGCGGGTCGAAAGGGTGGATCACGAGACGCCGACGGCGACCGCCGACGGCCCGACGCACGGTGCCCCGGCTGTGCACGGCACGCAGCCGCCGCAGCCGACCCACCTCGCCCCGGAAGGGATCGATCCATCCATGACCCGCGTACGAACTGCCCTGTCCTCACATACGGCTCGCGTGCTGGCCACAGGGCTCACCTTTCTCTCCATCACCGTGGCCGGCGTCGCCACGGTGGACGCCGCGCCCCGAGGCGCCGCTGACCCGTCCGGCACGAGCCAGGCCCTCGCGGCGCCGCGCCAGACCTTCCAGAACGACGCGACCAAGCGCTGTCTGGACGACCACGGCGGTCTCGGCAACCTGCGCACCTTCCCCTGCAACAACACCGACTTCCAGAAGTGGGAGGTCTTCACCGTGGGCAGCGCCCGCGTCCTGAAGAACGTCGCCACCGCGCGTTGTCTGGACGACCACGGCGGCCTGGGCAACCTGCGCACCTTCGCCTGCAACGACAGCGACTTCCAGAAGTGGCAGGTCGCCCCGTACGAGGGCGGCGCCATCCAGATCAAGAGCGTGGCGACCGGCCGCTGCCTCGACGACCACGGGGGCCTGGGCAACCTGCGCACCTTCGGCTGCAACTGGCAGCACTACCAGGCCTGGCGCTGACCGGCGGCGTAACCACCGGCGACAGGGCGGCGCGGCTCGACGAGACCGCGCCGCTCCCCTCCGGCGCCCTCCGCACTCGACTTCATCCACGGCGACGCGTCGCTGGACCGGTCGTCTCAGCCGAACCGCAGGATGCGCGGCGCGAAGGTGCCCTCGGGGCCGTCGGCGCGGCCGATCGACCACACCGTCGTCGTACCCGGCACCGGCGCCAGCCGCAGCGTCCTGGAGTCACCCTCCCCGGCCACCGCGGGCTCGCCGTACTCGGTGAACGACTGCCCGTCCCAGGCGAGGAAATCCGGCCCGGGGACCCACGGGGGAGTGCTGCCCGGCGGGCCCCACTTCTGCGAGCGGGCCACCGCGACCCAGCCCAGCGCGCCGGACGTGTCGGACGTGAGTGAGGTGATCCCGCCGAAGTCGGTGGGCACGGTCACCCTGTTCCACGCCTGCCCGTCGAAGCGGACCAGCAGCGGCGGAATCGGCCGCCCCACCGGGCCGCCGACGAACCCGGCCGTGCCGCCCGCCCACACCTCCGTCGGCGACACCGCGAGCACACTGCCGACGGCCGACCGCGGGAACCCGTACACGACCGTCTGCTCCCACGCCCGCCCGTCCCAATGCGACACGGCCGCGCCCGAGTTGGTCTCGCCCGCCGCCCAGACGTCGTCCGCCGCCAGGATGTGCAGGCCGTACACGGCCCCCGGTGGCGCAGGCACCTGCTGCCAGCCACGCCCGTCCCTGCGGAGCAGGACCTGAACGCCGTCCCGCGAACCGATCAGCCAGGTCTCACCGCCACCGGCGACGACCCTGGTCAGCGCGACACCACTCGGCGGCCGGCTCTCGGACCAGGCGCCGCCGTCGAAACGCAGCAGACGGGCGCCGCCCGCCGAGTCGCGGCCGACCGCCCAGACGGCGGTCGGTGAGCCGGCGACGGACAGCAGCTCTCCCTGCCAGCCGATCCCCGGCAGATTCTGTCGCCGCCACGAGGTTCCGTCCCAGCGCAGCACCAGCGGGAAACCGGGCGCCTCACGGCCGACGGCATCGGCACCCACCGCCCACGCCCGCTCCGGCCCGAACGCCACGGCCTCGTTCAGCCCGGCCTGGGGGCGTACCTGCGTCGGTACCGGAACATGCTGCCAGGCGACGGTGTCCGCCGAGGCCGATTGGAGCCCCCGCTCCCGGCCTTCCGGACACCCTCGGGAACTGATCTTCTAGGATGTCGGCCGCGTGTCGACGTCGGTCGAGGTCGTCGGCGTGACCTGCGGTCGATGTGGCCTGCGGTCCTGTCATCTGTGTCTACGGGGGCGAGTTTCGGTGTTCGGAATCATCAGGCCATGCCGTCATCGGCTGGGCGAGGGCCTGCGTACCGAGTGGATGGCGCATCTGTGCGGACTGTGCCTGGCGCTGCGCGGCGAGTACGGGCAGTTCGCGCGGGTGGCCACCAACTACGACGGGCTGATCGTCTCGGTGCTGACCGAGGCGCAGTCGGAGCGTACCGGCGACTGGCGGCGCGGTGCCGGTCCGTGCCCACTGCGCGGGATGCGGTCGGCCGATGTGGCGCAGGGCGAGGGCGCCCGGCTGGCGGCGACGGTGTCGCTGGTGCTGGCCGCGGCGAAGATACGTGACCATGTGGCCGACGGCGACGGCCTGTTGGGGCGCCGCCCGGTCACCCTGGCGGCGCGACGCATCGCCCGGGGCTGGGACCGCGCGGGTGCCGTGGGCGGCGAACGGCTCGGCTTCGACACGGCGGTGCTGCTCGACGCGGTCGAACGCCAGTCGGAGATCGAGAGGTCGACCGGCCCGGGCGGCTCGCTGCTGACGGTCACCGAGCCCACGGAGACGGCGACCGCCGCCGCCTTCGCGCACACCGCGGTCCTCGCCGACCGCCCGGGCAACGCCGAACCGCTGGCGGAGGCCGGCCGTCTGTTCGGTCGGCTGGCGCATCTGCTGGACGCGGTGGAGGATCTGGACGCGGACGAGGCGTCCGGCGCCTGGAACCCGATCGCCGTGACCGGCGTGGACCGCGCCGAGGTGCGCCGGCTCTGCGACGACGCCGTCCATGGCATCCGACTCGCCCTGTCCGACGCCGAGTTCGTCGACGGACGGCTGGTACGGGCGCTTCTGGGCGCAGAGTTGGAACGTGCCGTCGACCGAGTCTTCTCGCCCCACCCCCACCCCCACCACCAGCACCGCCACCAGGGACGGACCCCGTTCACGCTGCCCTGGCCGGGACGTCGTACGGCGACGAAGGCGCCCTCGGGGACCGGCACGGCCTGTGGCGTCGAGGCGCTCGCGGGCGCGGTCGGGGAGGGCGCCCCGACGGCGTCGCGTCGGCCGGAGGAGGGGCAGTGCCGACGCTGCGGCCGGTGGCGCCGGTTGTGCGCCACCTGCGAGTCGTGCTTCGACTGCTGCGCCTGCGAAGAGGGCGACGCGGAGCCCTTCGAGTTCGGCAACGGCAACGGCAACGGCAACAGCGGCTCGGGTCGCGACGGCTCCGGCCGGGACGGCGGCGGGGGCGACGGCTGGTCCGGCGGCCAGGGCGGCGGCAACTCGGGCGGCTCCTACGGCGGTTCCAGCGGTTCGGGCGGCGGTGGTCGTGGTTCCGGTGGTTCCGGCGGAGGCTCGGGCGACGGCTGCGGCTGCGGTGACGGCGGCTGCTGCAACCCGTGCAAGTGCTGCGACTGCTGCGACTGAACCCCGTACGAGCCCGGCGGGTCCCGTCGGCCGACCCCGTGCCGGGTCGACCGACCCCGTGCGAATTGGGCCCTCATGGACCATTTGCGCCTGGAGGATTCTACAAATCTGGGAATTCGCTGAGCATTCGGTGTGCAGATCCGTATGTGAGGGCGCGCTTGATCCAATGCCGGGAGCCTGCCGGCCCCGGAGATGTCCTTGAGAGGCCCGATGAGACGCAGCACGCGAAAGAGATCGAACACCGCCCGCCGGACAGTGGGCGCGGTGGCCGCGGTGGCCATAGGGGCCGGCGGACTGGTGGCGGTCAACATCTACGCCTCGGCCGGTGAAACGAGCGGGACGAGCGGGACGAAGGGCTCTGCCCAGAAGCAGGCGCTCGCGGCCGGAACGTCCACCATCGACTGCCCCGATGTCGGCCAGAAGCTGACATCCGTGCCGGCCCAGGCCAAGGCCCAGGTCGACAAGGAACTGGCACTTCTCGACAAGCAGATATCCGAGGCGTACCAGCGCCTCTCCACCTCCCAGAAGGCGATTCAGCAGGACCCCAACTTCGCGCAGAACGCGATCGTGGGCCCCCTGAAGGACAAGCGAAAGGCGACCATCGACCGGATCGCCACCGCCATCGGCCGTGTGGCAGCCAAGCCGCAGGGCCTCGACGCGTTGGCGCCGTGCACACTGCGCGCCACCGGCAGCCAGCCCACCCCCGGTCAGGGCGGCGGCAACAACCAGGGCAACGACCAGGGCGGCGACAACACCAACGCGGGAAGCACCGGCAACGGCCCCGTCGCCGCCGACTTCGTGGACATCACCAAGGTGAAGCCCAATGTCCGCACGCCCGCCAGGTCGGGGAAGGCGTCGAAGGGCGTCTTCGTCAGCAAGTGCGGGGTGAACGCCAACAAGCTGTACAACAGCGACAACGTCATCGTCGCCCCCGGTGTCACCAACGGCGCGCACCACATGCACGACTACGTCGGCAACCAGGACAACGACGCCTTCTCCAGCGACCAGGACTTCGCCAAGGCCCAGACCAGCTGCAAGAACAAGGGCGACAAGTCGTCCTACTACTGGCCGGTGCTGCGGCTGCAGGACGGCACCAAGGAGTTCGACGCCGACCAGCAGGGCGGCGGCGCCGAGGGCAACACGGGCCGGATTCTGACGGCCAAGCAGGCCACCTTGAACTTCGTGGGCAGCCCCCGCGGCAAGGTGGTGGCGATGCCCAAGTTCCTGCGCATCATCACCGGTGACGCCAAGGCGTTCGTCAACGGCACCGCCAACGCCAACGCCTCCTGGAGCTGCACCGGCTTCGAGAACAAGGTGCAGCTGAAGGACAAGTACCCCCTGTGCCCCTCCGGTCGCGACGTGGTGCGCACCTTCAAGTTCCAGAGCTGCTGGGACGGCACGAACATCGACAGCGCCAACCACCGTACGCATGTGGCCTTCGCCGACGCGAGCGGCAACTGCCCGGCCGGCTTCAAGGCCATCCCGCAGCTGGTGCAGCGGCTGGTGTACGACGTGGACGCGCCCAGCATCAAGGACAACGGCAAGACCCGGCCGTTCTTCTCCCTGGACAGCTTCCCCGAGCAGCAGCACAAGCCGGTCACCGACCACGGTGACTTCATCAACGTCTTCGACCCGAAGCTGATGAACAAGGCGGTCCAGTGCATCAACACCGGACGTAAGTGCAGCTGAGGTCGTGTACCGACCGACGGTGGGTGCCGTGCTCACGGCGCCCACCGTCATGGTCCTCCGGCCGCCGCGGGCGCGGCGGGACGCGGGGCGGTGTCAGTCGTCGATCGCCTGGTAGAGCGTGGTCCAGAAGTCGTGCATGAGCCGCACCGAGTCCGGGACGGACGCCCCGACCTGGGTGAGCAGGATGCCGGTGACCTGGTTGACCGGGTCGGCGTACGTCGACGTTCCGCTGCCGCCGTCCCAGCCGAACTGGCCGACGGGCGCGTAGTCGCCGCGGTAGGTGCGCGCCGCCATGCCGAAGCCCCAGCCGCCGTGCTGCCCTTGGCCGAACGACACATGAACGCTGTCGGCGGCCAGGGCGTTCCGGGCGGCGTTCTGCTCCGGAGTGAGCCGGTTGGTGGTCATCAGCTCGACGGCGGGCCGGGACAGAATCCGCTGCTTTCCGTGGCGGCCGTGATGGAGCAGCATCCGGAAGTAGGCGTGGTAGTCGTCCACGGTGGACACCAGCCCGCCACCGCCGCCCTGGAACGCCGGAGGCCGGCTCCACCGTCCCCCCTTGGCCTCGTCCCACACCAGGAACTCTCCGGTCTGCGGGTCGGGGGCGTACAGCGTCGGCAGCCGGTCGATCTTGTCGTCGGGTACGTGGAAGCCGGTGTCCTTCATCCCCAGCGGATCGAAGACGCGTTCCCGCAGGAACGTCTCGAACGGTTGGCCGGTGACCCTGGCCACCAGCACGCCGAGGAGGTCGTTGCTGATGTGGTACTGCCAGCGCTCCCCGGGCTGGTGCATGAGCGGTAGCCCGCCCAGGCGGCGCATCCACTCGTCCGGCTCGGGCATCGGCTCCGGCAGATTGGGCGTGAGCCCCTGCTCGAAGACCGCGTTCATGATCGGAGTGCCCAGCGACATCATGTCCATGCCGAGCCCGAACGTGGACGTCAGCACGTCCCGTACGGTGATCGGCCGCCGCGCCGGCACCGTGTCGTCCAGCGGGCCGTCGATCCGCATCAGCACCTGACGGTCGGCCAGTTCCGGCAGCCATGACTCCACCGGGTCGTCGAGGCGCAGACGGCACTCGTCCAGCAGGACCATCGTCGCCGCGACCGTCACCGGCTTGGACGTGGACGCCATCCGGAAGATCGTGTCCCGGCGCATCGGAGCACCGCCGTCACGGCTCATGGCGCCGATCGCCTCGACGTGTGTCTCGTCGCCCCGGCCGACCAGGGCGACGAGCCCCGGAATCCTCCCGGACTCGACAGGTCGTGCCAGCACCTCGCGCAGTCGGCGCAGCCCTCTGTCGGAGAAGCCGCCGTTCCCGTTCCCCATCGCGAACCCCCATGCGTACGGTCACCTATATTCAACAATTGCTGAACGCATGCGAGGCTACATTGCGTTTACTGATCCGTCAAAGATTGAGGAGAGGTCATATTGCAGCAGAATCAGGGGAGTTGAGACCAGAATTGCAATGATGCTGACGCTGAACGCAATAGACGATGAGGGCTAGGATTGCAATGGCGCTGCGAATGAACGCATGCCGTGCGGAGAGGGGACGAGCACCGATGCCCGGAGGCAGACTCACCCATGAGGAGCGTCGGCAGATCGCCGAGGGACTGGCCGAGGGGCTCGGCTACACGGAGATCGGCCGCCGCCTGGGGCGCCCCTCCTCGACCGTCATGCGCGAGGTCACCCGGAACGGCGGCCCCGACGGCTACCGGGCGGACCAGGCGCACGAGGCCACACGGCATCGCGCCCGCCGACCCCGGCGGGAGCCGCCCCAAGCCCCGCCGATCCCCGACGGCGGGCACGGCCGAGACCCTCAAGCGGTCCAGGACTTCACGGAGTTCTTCACCACTCTGCTCGAACAGCAGGGCCTGCCCCGGATGATGGCCCGGGTGCTGGCCTGCCTGTTGATCGCCGACTCGGGCACCCTCACCGCCGTCGACCTGGTCCAGCGGCTTCGCGTCAGCCCGGCGTCCGTCTCGCACGCCGTCACCTTCCTCGAACAGCAGGGACTGCTCAAGCGGCAACGAACTCCCGGCGGCCGCCGCGAACGCTATGTCATCGACGACGAGGTCTGGGTCCGGTCCGTCCTCGCGGCGGTGAAGTCGAACGACGATCTGGCGGCCGCGTCGCAGCGCGCCACCGAAGTCCTGGGAGCCACGACCCCGGCCGGCGCCCGCTTCGCCGCCTCCGCCGAGTTCCTCCTCCTCGTGAACGAGTCCCTGCTGAAGGTCATGGAACAGTGGCGGCGGACCCAAGCCGCCCGGAACGCCGGACCACAGTGATGACGGATCGACTTCCCCTCCCGTACGTCACGGTGGAGGGCTGTCGGCTACTGCTCGCCCAGACCGGTGGCGCGCTGGTCCACCTCGATGTCCGAGCGCGGTACGCCGGTGAACCGGGTGGGCCGGAAGGCATCGAGAAGGTCCTGTGCCCGGTCGGTGGTGAGTTCGGCGGCGGCCAGGCGGCCCAGAATCGGAGCCAGGGTGACCCCGCTGTGCGAGACCAGGCAGTAGACGCGGGACCGCGCGGAGGCGTAGCCGGCGACGGTGTGGCCGTCCGCGGGCAGTGACCGCAGGCCGACCCGCAGGCCGATCTCCGGTGCCCGGCCGGGCTCGGGCAGCAGCGCGGAGAACCGTCGGGCGAGGGTGCTCGCGATTTCCCCGTCGATCGACGGGGGGTTCGCCGGATCGACGTCGGCGTTCAGATCGAGGGCCTGCAGGACCGTCTGCCCGTCGGCCCCGGGGCGGAGATTGAGGCCGGGGCTGTGGATCACACAGCGCAGGTCGAGGAGAGGGGACCTGGCGTATCCGAGCAGGCCGACCGTCTGGGCTCCGCGGCCGGTGTCCGTCACCATGGGAACGTCGATCCCGGCCCGCGCGGCGAGCCCTTGTGTCCAGCGGCCTGCCGCCAGGACGACGCGATCGCCCTTGTGGACCCCGCCACCGGCCAGGGTGACGGCCACCGCGTCGGACCCGTCGTCGATGGCCTCGACCTCGCCGATCACATGGGCGGCGCCGTGCCGCTGGGCATCCGTCAGCAGGTTCCGCACGAAGAGTTCCGGCAGAACGTATCCCTCGCTGGGGAAGTGCGCGATGGACGTGATGCTCGCCGGAACGCGGAGGTCGCCCGCGAGCCGCCCCGCTTCGTCGGGCGTGACCCACCGCGCGGGGTAGCCGACGGAGCACAGCCGTGCCACGTTGTCGGCGAGCCGCTGCTCGTTCGCGGCGTCCGCCCACTGCAGCGCGCCGCTGGGGAAGTAGGACGGTGCGCCGGGCAGTCGCTCGGCCAGCCTGGCGTGCTCCTCCATCCCCGCGAGGTTCAGCCGGTGGTAGGCGGGGTCGGGCTTCCGGCTGGAGTTGGTCCAGGCGAACGTGGTCGAGGACGTACCGGTACCGGCTCCCCGCTGATCGAGCAGGAGCACGTCCTCGCCGGCGACGGCGAGCTGTCTCGCGACGCTCACGCCCAGCACACCGGCACCGATGATGATGACCTTCATTGTGTGCGCATCCCCTTTCCGAAAAGCGACACGTTGCTCACATGGCCGGCACCGGAAGCTCCAGGAAGAACTCGGCGGTTCCGGGACGGACGAGGGTCGTGACCACCTCG
The DNA here is from genome assembly GCF_053592555.1 of Streptomyces sp. NPDC002643. Taxonomy (NCBI): domain Bacteria; kingdom Bacillati; phylum Actinomycetota; class Actinomycetes; order Kitasatosporales; family Streptomycetaceae; genus Streptomyces; species Streptomyces sp. NPDC002643. The sequence continues at coordinate 28,821 of NZ_JBSFVY010000013.1, read as the reverse complement.
ACGGTGGTCGCGTCGGCGGCACGCAACTCCCTGCGCCTCATCAGCGCCGGAGTTCCGATCTCGCTGTGCAGCAGCGCGGCGTCGTGCTCGCCGAGGGTCACCGGGTCGAGATAGAGCCGGATCGCGTCGATCGGTACGCCTCCGCGCTGCAGATACGGGAGGGTGACGAGGTCTTCGAGGTTCTCGCCCAGCAGGTCGGGAGCGGCCGAGAAGAGCACGACGTGCCGCTCGACCGACTGCGGCTCCTCACGCACGTTCAGCTTGCGGCGGACCAGCTCCACCACGGCCGTGTCGGCGGCGGCGCCGGGCAGGGCCAGGACGGCGTCGGCGGCCCTGACGATCCGCGCGGAAACGACCTCGTGCCTGCCCGGTGTGCCCTTGGCGGCTACCGAGGGGGTGACGAAGTTGAGCAGGTTGATCTGCCGCGCCACATCCGCGACGAACGTTCCGTGCCGCCGCCGGCGGATCGCCAGTCCGGCCTCCGCCAGGTCGTTGAGGACACGCTGGGCCGTGGCACGGCTGACGCCGTACTGGACGGCGAGATCCTTCTCGGCCGGCAGCCGCGTGCCCGGAGGCAGCTCCCCGGCCCGGATCTTCGTTTCGATCTCTCGTCTGATCTGTACGTAAAGCGGCGCGCTCATGTCCAACCCGTCCCTGCAACGAACCGGCGAGAACGAGCTGACCTGCCAGTTGCCAGTTCTTCGGTATCCGTCTGCCGGCGGCGTACGGTGGTTCTATAGACCGTACAATTAATCAATTGACCGGTCAATTGGCTGGGCAAGGCTCTTGGGCAACAGGCTGGTCGCACCCCCGACCAGTAAGATCCTGCTGGCCCGGGCCGTGGCCGCGACGGCGACGACCAGGGCCGTGACGGTGTGACGGGGGCTGACCGGAAGGTGTGCTGAACATGACCGGGCAACGCGACCGTTGGGCGGAACTCACCGGCGGACAGGCCGGGGAGGAATACGCTCGGCGATTCGCACGGCTCGCCGCATCGGGCCACGACATCCACGGCGAGGCCACCTTCTGCGACGCGCTGCTGAAGCCCGCCGCCCGGATTCTCGACGCGGGCTGTGGCACCGGACGCGTCGCGATCCGGCTCGCCGAGCTGGGCCACTCCTGCACCGGCGTGGACATCGACCCCTCGATGCTCGCCGTCGCCCGCCGTGACGCCCCCGCACAGGAGTGGCTCCTCGGCGACCTGGCCCGCCTGGACACCCTTGGCCTGGAACCGGGCTTCGACCTGGTGCTCGCCGCCGGAAACGTCATCCCGCTGCTGGCCCCCGGCACCGAGCCGGCCGTCGTCCGGCAACTGGCCGCCGTACTGCGCCCCGGCGGACTGCTGGTCACGGGCATGGGCCTGGACGCGGCACACCTGCCGCTGCCGGAACCGCCGGTGACCCTGGCCCAGTTCGATGACTGGTGCACCCGGGCCGGACTGGCCCTGAGGCAGCGCTACGCCACCTGGAGCGGAGATCCCTACCAGGAGGGCTGCGGCTATGCCGTCAGCGTGCACTCCCGCACCACCGCATGAGTCGTGCACTCCCGCACACCACATGAGTGGCGAGTGCGTGGGGACGTTCCCGCGCCGGCGACGGCACCGTGGCGTGGCGCGGGCTCGTCAGGACCCTCGGGTGCCCGCCGTGGAACAGTGGAAGCGGGACCGAGCCGACGCCGACACGGGACGGGCCCGCTGAGGCCGGCGGCGGGCCGAGGAGGACGCGATGAGTCACCCTGTGCTGGCGGGCGTCGACGGATCGGAGCGCAGCCTGGCCGCGGCCGACTGGGCGGCGCGGGAAGCGGTCGTGCGAGGGGTCCCGCTGCGTCTCGTGCACGCCTCCCCGCCCCTTCCGGGCGATGCCGTCCCGGACCAGGCCGCCAAGACGCTGCACCGTGTCGGAGAGCGTGTGCTCCAGCGGGCGATCACCGATCTCGGAGCCCGCTACTCGGACCTGCCGGTGCGGGGCGAACAGACCGCCGAGGCCCCGGCCACGGCACTCCTCGCCGCGGCGGCCGGTGCCGGGCTCCTCGTGGTCGGCACCCGGGGCTCGGGCGGCTTCGACGGACTGGCGGTCGGCTCGATCGCCCTTCGCACCGCCGCGGCCGCCGTCTGCCCCGTCGTGCTGGTGCCCCGGCAGCCGCTCGGCGGCTTCGAGGCCGGGACGGGCACGGCCCGCGCGGCCCGGGTCGTCATGGGTTTCGACGCCCACCGTCCCGTCGGCGAGGTGGCGGACTTCGCGTTCGCGTCCGCCGAGGCCCGCCGGGCGCCACTGCGTGCCGTACAGGCGTGGACCCTTCCCGCCGAGTCCGTCTCCCCGCAGAGGCTCTTCGTCACCGAGGAGGACCGTGCCACCTGGGAGGACCAGGAAGTCCTCCGGGCGGCCGACGCCCTGCGCCCATGGCAGGACAAGTACCCGGAGGTGACCGTCCGCACCGACGTCGTCCTCCTCCACCCCGCACAAGCGCTGCTGAACGCCTCCCACGAGCCGGACCTGCTGGTCGTGGGCCGTCGCAGCGACCCGCAGGCCGCCGAGGGCCGACTGGGGCCGGTGACCCACGCCGTACTGCACCACACCCGCTGCCCGGTGGCCGTCATACCGCACACCGGGTGACGGCGGAGAGAGAGCCGGCCGAGAAGGGCCGGGGCGGAGGGGCCACGGAGAAGGCCAGCCGAAGAAGACTTCGAAGGGAAGACCAGCCGAAGAACACGTCGATCGAAGAGACGGTCAGCCGAAGAACACCTCGAACTCGTCGTACAGCGACGCGTCCACCGCCTTCGTGCCCTTGCGGGTGTCGGCGAGGGGAACGCGCACGATGTCGGTGCCGCGCAGGGCCACCATCGTGCCGAAGTCGCCGTCCCTGACCGCGTCGACGGCGTGCAGCCCGAAACGCGTGGCCAGCCAGCGGTCGAAGGCGCTCGGGGTGCCACCGCGCTGGATGTGCCCGAGGACCGTGGTACGGGCATCGGTGGCCGTACGTTCCTCGATCTCCTGGGCGAGCCATTCCCCGATGCCGGACAGCCGGACGTGGCCGTACTCGTCCAGCGACCGGTCCTTGAGGATCATCTGTCCTTCCTTGGGCATGGCACCCTCGGCGGCGACGACGATCGGCGCGTAGTTGATCTTGAATCGGTTCCGTACCCATTCACAGACCTGATCGATGTCGAACGGCCGCTCCGGAATGAGGATCACATTGGCGCCGCCCGCCACCCCGGCGTGCAGCGCGATCCAGCCGGAGTGCCGCCCCATCACCTCCACCACCAGCGTGCGCATGTGCGACTCGGCGGTGGTGTGGAGACGGTCGATGGCCTCCGTCGCGATACCGACGGCCGTGTCGAAGCCGAAGGTGTAGTCGGTACCGGACACGTCGTTGTCGATGGTCTTCGGTACGCCGACCAGCCTGATCCCGTGACGGCTCAGCTCGGTGGCCGCACCGAGCGTGTCCTCGCCGCCGATCACGACGAGCGCGTCCACCCGGTGCGCGGCGAGGGTGTCCTGGACGCGCCGCACACCGTCCTCGTGCTTGAACGGATTGGTGCGGGAGGAACCGAGGATGGTCCCGCCGCGCGGGAGAATCCCCCGCACACTGGCGACGTCCAGCGGTACGACGTTTCCCTGGAGCGCGCCGAGCCAGCCGTCCCGCAGACCGACGAAGTCGAAGTGGTACTCCTGGACGCCCTTGCGGACGACGCTGCGGATCACGGCGTTGAGGCCGGGACAGTCGCCGCCACCGGTCAGCACTCCCACCCTCATGGCGTCCTCCTCAAGGCGTCCTCTCCTCCAGCATGGGCGACGACCGCTCCGTCGGCGACCCGCCCCGAGCCCGCCGATATCGGGTAATCGTTTCCTGCCGAGTAGCCGATGTCTGTGACCACATGGCAGGAAATCCGGGGCAGAGCCCGTCCCCTGTCATTTACCGGACCAGCGGCCGTAATCCAGACGAAATGCAACGCTGTCGATGGTGAAGCGCCGCATACGTCTTGTGTGGCGGCGCTTCGTGGATCTATCGTCCCCGGTAACCGTTTTCTAAGGGGCTGCGAGTGATGCGGATTCATGCGGACGTGAGGGTGACGGCAACGCCCTCGGCACCACAGGAACCTTGACTTTCGCCCCGCCCCAAGGGATCAACCGGCCCACCCCCCTCACCCCCCTCGCGTTCCTCTCGATCGGCCCCTCGCGGCCCACGACCACCGGCGTCCGGCGTCCGGGCTCGGGTCCGCGGGCACCCCACTCAATGGAGATCCGTATGTGGCAAGAAACTGGGATGAGGCTCAGACAGACGCGGTGGTGGGCGATCGCCACCCTGGTGTGTGCTCTGCTCGCGGCCCTCGTCCAGGCGTCGCCCGCCCAGGGAGCGACGGCCTCCGATCCGGTGCCCGAGGCCTTTCCCACGGTCACGTTGAAGGAGATCACCAGCGCCGACGGGTTCACCCACCCCGGCATCGCCGTGAGCGCCTCGAACCTGCGGCTGGCCCGGCGGCAGGTGCGCGAGGGCGTGGAGCCGTGGGCCTCGTACTACGCGGCCATGCACGGCACCAGCTTCGCGTCCCGCACTCTCGGCGTCGCCAACGGCGTGTCAGGGACCGACACCCCGAAGTCGGACGCGTTCAACTCGCAGGGCATCCAGTCCCGTTTCATCCAGGACGCCTTCGGCGCCTACACCCAGGCCATCGAGTACGTCATCACGGGTGACCCCGTGTACCGCGCGAACGGTATGCACATCATCCGGACCTGGTCCCACATGGACCCCGCGAAGTTCGCGCCGTACCCCGACGACCACATCCACGCCGGCGTCCCGTTGATGCGTATGCTCGCCGCCGCCGAGATCTTCCGCTACTCCAGCGTGAACCCCGGCTCCGACGACTACGACACCAGCTGGAACGACGCGGACACCAAGAACCTCACCGAGAACCTCATCACGCCCGCCATCAAGACCCTGCTGTACGGCAACACGTTCTTCATGAACCAGCAGCTGTACCCGATCGTCGGCCAGCTGGCCGGCCACATCTTCACCGACGACCGGGCCGGCTACGAGCAGGCCGTCGAGTGGTTCTCCGTCAACAAGACCAACCCGAACACCCACACCAACGGCGCCCTGAACTCCCTGCTCCGCGTGATCGGCGCGGACGACCCCCTGAACCCCTACGGCCACGCGTTCGTGCAGCACCAGGAGATGGGCCGCGACCAGGCACACGCCTGGGACGGCATCGCCATCGCCACGGAGATCTCCCGCATGCTCACGGTGCAGAAGACCCGGCTGGACCCGACCGCCGGCACCGTGTCCACCAAGTCGAACGCCGTCTCCCCGTTCCGCTTCGGCAACGACCGGCTCCTCGCCGGAGCGGACGCCTGGTACGCGTACATGATGGGCAGGACCGTCCCCTGGATCGACACCACGGGCGGCCCCGGCAAGCTCTCCGAGGCCTACCGGGGACGCCTGTTCTCGCCGATCGACGAGCTGTACGACATCTACCGGTACGAGTTCGGGGTCGACGTCAAGGAAAAGGCGCCCAACGTCGCGAAGGCTAAGGAGCAGGCCGACGGCCCCCAGTTCTACTGGGGCACGGGCACGTACAACTTCTGGAACAGTAATCCCGACTACAACCCGGACTACTGGCTCTCCCTGCCCGAGAAGGTGGCCGGCAAGGCCCGTCCCGAGCAGGACAGCCCCCTGGTGAAGGTGGCGCGGCGCAGCATCCCCCTCGACGGCCGCTCCGAGGTCCGAGAGGACGACGGGCGCGACATCGTCAGGATGCGGGCCTCGAAGAAGGGCGCCACCATCGCGGTCCGCACCCTGATGTACGACAGCCGCGACGGATACAGCCCCGTGGGAGTGCTGATCCGCACCAACGGCCCGGCGACTCTGAAGATCCGCAAGGACATGTCCCTGAAGCCGTACCACAGCGTGAGTCTGCCCGACACGCATGGCCAGTGGCGTTACATCACCTACGACATGGACCGCGCCGTCCTTCACGGCAGCACCGCGGGCGACAACCTCGCCTACTACACGATCGTCGGCTCCTCGGACGTGAACGTCGACATCGACAGCGTCAACCTCCAGGCCAAGGCCCAGCTCACCCCGCCGTCCTTCCCGCAGGGACAGCGGACCACGCTGATCGGCGTGGCCGGCGCACCGCTCAGCCGGTCGCTCGCCGCGACCGATCCGGGCGACGAGGCCCTCACCTACGAGGCCTCCGGTCTTCCCGAGGGCGCCCAACTAGACAGCGCCACGGGGGAGTTCAGCTGGACACCCACGAGCGCTCGGACGGATGCCGTCCACGCCTCCGTCGTCGCCTCCGACGGCGAGACCGACACCGTCCTGAATCTCGACCTGGTGGCCGCACCGGACCGGGCGGGCGCGCTCACCGCGGCGCAGGCCGGGTACGACGCCGACACGACGTACGTCCGGGAAACCCTCCAGGAGTTCAAGGACGCGGTCTCCTCCGTGAAGGCCACCATCGACACGGCCGATGACAGCACCTTCCTGGACGGGCTGGTCACCGTGCAGGACGCGGCGGCAGCACTGCAACCGCTCAACCCGAGGCTCGCCGACGGCACACTCGGCTATGCGCCGCTGGTCACGTCGTCGCTGTCCTCGGTGAATGTGTGGAACATGGTCGACGGAGACATCAACACCTTCTCCGGTGATCTGAGGGCTCCGTTCACGATGGACTTCGGGGCCGGGTTCCGGGTGCGGGCCGACGCGTTCGGACTGCAGGCCCGGTACAACTTCGGCAACCGCTCCGAGGGCACCAACGTCTACGGCTCGAACGACGGTGCCACCTGGACCCTGCTGACCTCACGGGAGACCACGAACACCACCCCGGACTTCCGGATGGAGACCATCCCGGTCCGCTCCGAGGTCCAGGACACGTCGTTCCGGTTCCTCAAGGTCCAGGTCGACGACCCGGGTGTGCCCACCGACCCGAGCTACCCCGGCATCTCCTCCTTCGGCGAGTTCCGGATCGACGGCTCCCGGATCGAAACGGCTCAGGCCATCACGTCGGCGACGCTCTCCACCAGCAACTCCGACCAGCAACGGGCCGTCAACGGCGACACGGTGACACTCGACCTGGTGGCCGACCGGCCGCTCGCCGAGGTGAACGTCCGCATCGAAGGCGTCGACGCCACGGTCACCAGCACCGACAGCGAGCACTGGAGTGCCACGGCCGTACTGCCCGAAGACGTGGACTTCGCCCGGGCGCTGCGCTTCGCCGCCGACTACACGACGGCCGACGGCGAACTCGGCTCCACGGTCCACGAGACGACCGACGGATCGTCGCTCCAGCTGTGGAACACCCACATGGTGCCCCAACGCATCGAGCAGGCCTGGGCCGACGCGTCCACCCCGCCCTGGCCGGGGACCGGTACCACGGCGGCCAACGGATGGCGGATGTTCGACGGCGACATCACCACGTACACCGACACCACCACCTCCAACGGCTGGGTGACCGTCAACCCGACGGACGGCTCCTCACTGGAGGCCGACGCCGTGATGATCCGCCCCCGCGCGAAGTACGCGAGCCGGGCCAACGGAACGCAACTGCAGAGCTCCACCGACGGCGGGAAGACCTGGACACCCTTCCTGACCCTGTCGGGGGTGACCAGTGACCAGCAGTGGTACACGTTCAAACTGCCCGAGCGCACCGTGATCCCGATGCTGCGCGTCTACGACGGACACGGCGGCAACACCAACCTCGCCGAGGTCCAGCTGCTGCGGTCCGACGCGTCATCACAGTGACCCGGCAGCGCTCACCCACATCACCTCAAGCCCATCCCCTCTCCTACGTCACGCCCTCTCACAAGTCACACCCGCATCCCGCTCAAGGAGTCATCATGAACTCGTCCCCGTCCCGGCGCACCACGCTCCAGGCCGCCGGCACCATCGCCGCCGCCGGCCTGGTCGGCAGTGTCCTCGGCAGCACTCAGGCATCCGCCGCCTCGAACGACACCGCCACCACCGCCGGCGGTGACAGGGTCGTCACCCACCCGACCCTTCCGCAAGTGCCCCTCAACACCTCCTTCACCGTCAAGGTCCGGCCGGTCGGCGGCAGCTGGCGCAGACTCGACGTCCACCTCGCCAAGCTCGCGCTCATCGACCCGGTCACCGGCAGCAACAAGGCACAGAACTCCTCCTGGGCCGCCTTCGACTTCTGCGGCACCGTCGAGGTCGAGGTGACCTACAACCCGGGCGACGCCACCACCTTCCGCGTGCGCCCGGACTCGTACGGCATCAAGCCCGAAGTGCTGGGCAGCACCGCCCGCTTCACCCTGGACCGGCCCCGCACCATAGTCGTCCAGGTCGACGACAAGATCTTCGACTGTCTGCATCTGCTCGCGAACCCCTTGGAGCAGAACCCGCCCGCCGAGGGCGACAAGCACGTCATGTACTTCGGGCCAGGTCTGCACACCACCCCCGACCGCACGCTGAAGGTGCCCAGCAACACCACCGTCTACCTGGCCCCCGGCGCCGTCCACACCTCCCAGTTCATCTTCGAGAACGTGGAGAACTCCCGGCTGATCGGCCGCGGCGTGCTCTACGACTCCGCCGGCGGCGCGCTCTTCATCCGGGGCTGCGAGAACATCACGGTCGACGGCATCACGATCCTCAACCCCCGCTATGAGAACGTCCGGGTCGCCGAGACCCAGAACCTCACCATCAGGAACCTGCACGCCTTCAGCCACCAGGGCTGGGGCGACGGTATCCAGCTCTACTGCTCCGAGAACGTCACGATCGACGGCTGCTTCCTGCGCACGTCCGACGACTCCGTCGCCCTCTACACCCACCGCTGGGACTTCTACGGCGACACCCGCAACATCACCGTCAAGAACTGCTCCCTCTGGGCCGATGTCGCCCACCCCATCAACATCGGTGTCCACGGCAACTCCGACACCCCCGAGATGCTGGAGAACCTGAACTTCAAGAACATCGACATCCTCGACCACCGTGAACCGCAGGTGACCTACCAGGGCGCCATCGCCTTCATGGTCGGTGACAGCAACCTCGTCCGGGACGTCACGTTCGACGACATCCGCGTGGAGGACTTCCGCTGGGGTCAGCTCGTCCACATGCGGGTCGAGTACAACCCCAAGTACAACACCTCTGCGGGCCGCGGCATCGAGTCCGTGTACATCAAGGACCTCAGCTACAACGGCAAGAACGCCGACCTCTCGGTGATGATGGGTCTGTCCGAGGAGCAAGCCGTCAAGGACGTCACCTTCGAGAACCTGCGGGTCAACGGCAGGGTCATCGCCGACAGCACCGGCAAGCCGCGCTGGTACCTGGCCTCCGACGGAGTCCCCATGCTGGTCAACGAGTACGTACAGAACCTCCGCTTCCTCACCACGGAGGAGGCCGCGGCCGAGTAACACACCGGCCGACGCGCAGGACCAGGTCCCCGGCCTGGTCCTGCGCCATGGACAGGGCCACCCGGCAGGTGGCCGGTCGCGGCGGTCGGGCCACCGGTGCCATTCGAGTGGCCGGGGCCGGTGGAGGTTGGCATGGCGATGAGTTTCGGATGCGTGCGGGGTCTATGAGTGAGACGGGCTCGGAAGCCCACTCAGGGAAGACCGCCGGTCTCTCCCCCCGCTCCCTTCCCGTCTCCTTCCCCACCGATCGACCGCATCGCAGGAGAACGACATGACCGCCACCTACACCTTCGACATCTTCTCCAGCCTCGACGGCTACGGAGCCGCCACCGGCGACTGGACCGGCTACTGGGGCAAGCAGGGCCCTGAATTGCTCGACCACCGCCTCGCCCTGTACAGCGAGGAACAGCGCATGGTCTTCGGGGCCAACACCTATCGCGCATTCGTACGGATGCTGGCGGCGAGCACCGAGGAGTCCGATGTGCGCGACCCATGGGTCACGCGTATGAGGAACATGCCGGCGACGGTGGTGTCCTCGACCCTGGAAGGCCCTCTCGACTGGCCGGACGCGACCGTCGCGAGCGGTGACGCCGTCGACGTCGTCGCCCGGCTCAAGGAGGAGTCCGACGTGCCGCTGCGCTCGCACGGCAGCCTGTCGTTGAACCGGGCACTGATGGCCGCCGGCCTGGTCGACCGCCTGCAGGTGACGCTCTTCCCCGTCATCACCGGCCGGACCGGGATGGACCCGATCTTCCGGGACGCCGCCGACTTCGACCTGGAGCTACTGGAGAGCCGGACACTCGACGGCCACATCCAAGAACTCGTCTACCGGCCCACCCTCCACTGACGCGCGGGCGCGCGAGGGCAGGGGTTCGCGGTACGCGGTCACAGGTCCTCCAGCGCGGCGGTCAACCGGGCGACGGCCGCGAGGTCGGGCACCCTGCGCAGCGCGGCGACGACCTGGTCGCTCGCGAACTCGCGCTGGGCGGCGGTCACGGTCGGGTCGATGGCGCACTCGGCCTGTACCTGGATGTAGTTCAGGTCAGTCGCGAACAGCATGGAGAAGGACTGCGGCCCCGCGAGGGCGGCGGTGCCTCCGGCTCTCCTGTAGGCCCGCACCAACCGCCGGGCCGCATCGGTGTTCGCCTCGTTGCCGCCGCACCACACGTACAGCGCACGTGCGAGTTCCCGTTCCGCCGAGATGGGCCCGGCGTTGTCCCAGTCGAGGAGGACCGGCCCGCGGGCGCCGACCAGAACGTTCTGGGGCCGCAGGTCCAGATGCGACGTCACCCGGTCACCGGCGCCGGACACGGTCACCCAGTGCGCCAGCTCCGCCGCGGAGGTGTCGATGAACCGGCCCAGCGCGTCCGACCACGGCAGCCCGGCCTCTCGCACCCTCTCGTGCAGCTCCTTCCACTCGGAGCCCCGAGGGCACCGCTCGTACCAGGAGTGCGGTGCCTCGGCCGCGCCCTCTCCCGCTCTGTGGAGGAGTGCCATGGTCCGGCCGAACCAGTCGAGGATGTCCGGGTCGGACGGGTCCGCCTCGATGCCGTCGACCCAGTCGTACAACTTGACGTAGGACCCGCCCGAAGAGGGAGCGAGCCGTGAGACATGGGCGCCGTGCCGATTGGGGATGAGCCGCGGTGACGCGATCCCCAGGTTCTCCGTGGCCTGCCGCAACGCCGCCTCCCGGCGGACCTGTTCTTCGTCGCAGCCGAAGAGGAGTTCCTTCGCCGCCCATGAGCACCCGTTCCCGGACACCTTCCAGATCTGGCCCAACGCACCACGGGCGACGGGCGTCACCGTCCACGGGCCGGTGCCCAGCGCATAGGTCTCCGCCACGAACTCGGCTGCGTCGCGCATTCGGTCACCCCTCCGCAAGCTGATGGTCAACGGTGACTATCCCATGCCCGAAAGCAGGTTTTTTCGGAGGTTGTTTGTTCGGTGTCAGCGTTCCGAGCGCGAACAACGTGTGCGCCACTACACCTGGATCGGACGTTCTGGTCGCGACAGCCGCGCCGCCGGCCCGGTTGCGACAGAACTCCGCGGCGGAGCTGAGACCGCGAGCCCTGCCGTGTCCACCGGTCGCGCTGACCTGCGACCGGTGCCGTCGATCGAAGGAGAACACGTGAACAAGCACATCCCGCTCAAGCGGCTGACCACCGCGGCCGCCGCGATCGCCACGGCCGGGCTGCTGTCAGTCGGCACCACCACCACGGCTGCGGCGGCGCCGTCGGGGGACACCTCCGCGAGGGCCTGCGGCTACTACGAGACCCGTGACACCGCCTACTACGGTCACTGCGGCAGCGGAAAGGTCATCATCAAGATCGAGCTGGACTGGACCACCGACGTCCGGTACTGGTGCGTCAAGCCTGGCGAGAGGAAGCTGGGCAGCACCGACGAGATCGACTACGCGGTGTACGTCGGGACCTGCTGAACCAGCACCCGAACCACCACTGGAGCACACGCGCTCCGACGGCGTGGCGGTGTCCCGAAGTACACCGCCACGCCCCGCGTTCGGCTCCCTCTCGGTTCGTGAACGCTCGCTCGTGGCACCGGTCGTCACCGTTCGAGGGATGTGACGTCCCCCATCACGACCACCGGGTGCAGCGCCGGGTCGAGTGTCAGCAGCAACTCCTTCATGTGCTGCTTCGCCAGGCTCACACAGCCGTGGGTGGGTCCCCCGTGGTCGACGTGCAGCCAGATGCCGCCGCCGCGGCTCGTACCGAGCGGACGGGTCCAGTCGAGCGGGGAGGTGCCCCGCTTGCGGTTGTAGTCGATCGCGACCACGTAGTCGAAGGAGCCGGCGAGGGGTTCGCCCTCGAATCCGGTGCCGCCGATGGTGAAGGAGCCGGACCGGTCGTAGGGCAGCTTCGTACCCGGGTCGGCGGGCGGTCCGCCCGCGTCGCTGAGGGTGAACACACCGATGGGCGAGTGCAGATCGCCCGCGTAATGGTCGTCGGTCCAGCCCCGGAGCGCGTTGTGGGCGGCCCAGGTCCGCCCGGCGGCCCAGCCGTCGTCGGTGCGTTGGTACAGCACCACCTGCGACGTGGAGGAGTTCCTGCCCTTCCCGGTGACGATGACGACCTGCCGGGCGTTGTCGGGGATCTCGGCGAGCGTCTTGGGGCCGAGGCCCGGCAGCTCGGCCGGGGCGGACGCGCTCGGGGCCACGCCTTCGGCGTCCGTGCTCTTCCCGCCGGACGTGTTCGGCCCGGACCGGGCGCGAGCCGTGCTGGACGTGACGGGCCGGGTGTCCTGCGCACTGGTGGTGGCCGAGGGGACCTCCCCCGGCGTGTCGGCGCCGGTGCTGGTGCCGGGGCCACCGCATCCGGCCAGGGCGAGGGCCACGGCCAGGACCGCTGAGGGAACGGGCAGACGGGAGCCCAGGGAGGAGACGAGCTGGCTCATCGCGCCGACCCCGCCGTCCACTCGCCCCACGGCATGTTCCAGCCGTTGAGTCCGTTGTCGGCAGCGATGACCCTGTCGTCGGAGTTGTTCACCACGACCACGTCGCCGATGAGGGAGTTGTCGTAGAACCAGGCGGCGTCCTGACCGGAGTCCCCGCCGCCCTTGACTGCGTCCACGGTGGACACCTGACTGCGTCCGACCTTGAACCGGAGGGTCTGGTCCTGTTCGCCGTACACGCCGTCGGCCCCCTTCACTCCGGCGAGACGGATCTTGACGGTGACCGTGGAGCGGGGCTTCCAGTACTCCTTCGGAAGGAAGCCGAGGCGCTGCCCGCCGAACCAGTGGCCCACGACGCTCTGTCCGCTGTCGGCGGTGACCTCGACGGCGGACTCGACGGCCTTCCTGTCGGTGATCGGCCTGTCGAAGGTGAACGAGACCTGTGTTCGAGGGAGTTCTCGTCCCAGACCACGCCGGGTATGCTCCGGGCCACCAGGTCGAGGCGGAACTAGCCGAGCGGTGTGCCGATGCGGTCGATGGGGGTGCCGAGCCGGCTGATGCGGTGCCCGTCGATGATCAGCTCGCCGTCGTTCTCGTAGGCGTTGAAGAAGTGGGTGTTGGCCCAGTGGCCGCCGAGTTCGTGCCAGGTGACCTCGTGCGTGTGGCCCACGAGTGGTTCCCCCGGCCCTGCCGTACCAGTGGCGGGTCGACCTGGCCACCGGACGGGCCACCGAGAAGATGATCAGCGGCATCCACGGCGAGTTCCCCAAGATCAACGACGCGTACACAGGCCGCCCGACCCGCTACGGCTACTTCGTCACCACACGCGGCTGGCGGACGACACCATGTCCGACGGACTGGCCCGCCACGACCATCTCCTCGATCGCACCACCGTCGTCGGGGGACCGGACGGCCTGACCAGCCCCGCGAGCCGGTCTTCGTCGCCCGCGAGAACGACCGCAACGAGAACGACGGCTACCTGCTCACCCTCTGGTGGAACCGCACCACCGACCTCAGCGAACTGCTCATCCACGACGCCGCCGACCTGCGCCGCACCCCGCTGGCCCGGGTCAGACTCCCCAGCCGGGTCCCCTTCGGCTTCCACGGCAGCTGGGCCGACCACCACACCCTGGACCGCGCGATCGCCGCCCACCGCGGTGACGGGTCGTAGGGCCCAGGGACTCCTGACCCTGAGTCGCGGGGCGCGGCAGGATCGCCCTGCGCGCCGTTGGACTCCTCGCCGTCCGGGCTCTCGCGATGCCTCCGGCGATGAACAACCGGTTGCTGGCAAGGTGGTGGCATGGACGAGTCAGCTCTGCCCGGTGGCCTCATCAATCACGTTGTCCGGATCGGTGCGACCGTGCGTCGGCCGCCGTCGGCGCGTTCGGACTTCGTCCATCAGCTGCTGGCCCTGTTCGAGCAGCGTGGTTGGGCTGGTGCGCCACGCTTTTTGGGCTTCGACGGGCAGGGACGGGAGATCCTCAGCCACCTCGACGGCCAGGCGGCCTGGACACTCGGTCAGCGGCGGGACGCCTGCTCGGACGCGAGCCTGGCGCGGGTGGCTGAACTCGTCCGCGAGTTCCATGACCTGACGAGTGGATCTCCGTTGGCCGGCACCCATGAGGTTGTCTGCCACAACGACCTGTCGCCGAAGAACACCATCTACGCGGTTGAGCGTGGTGACTGGCAGCCGGTGGCTTTCATCGACTGGGACCTCGCCGCCCCTGGTGAGCGCATTCATGACGTCGCGCACATCTGCTGGCAGTACGTGGACCTTGGCCCGAGCGTGAGGGACGTGCCGGAAGCCGCTCGGCGGATCGGGCTGGTCTGCGACGCGTACGGCCTGGCCGACCCGTGGAGGCTCATGGATACGATCTTGTGGTGGCAGGACCGCTGCTGGCGGGGCATCGACTCAGCGGCGTCACGCGGTGAGCCGGCCATGATCCGTCTGCGCGACCAGGGCGTCGTCGAAGCGGTGCGGGCCGCGTATCGGTGGGTGTCGGCCCACCGTCACGAACTGGCCGTGGGACTAAGCCCTTCCTCGGCGCCGTGAGGGTGGCCCCTGGGCCGTGTGCGGTCCGCTGGAGCCATGGTTTCCACCCATCACGCGATACATGCCGATCGAGTCGTGCGCGGCGGTGTCGGCGAAGCCGAACTTCTCGTAGAGGAAGCGGGCGGGCCCGTCGGCGATCAGTGAGACGTAAGCGGTGGCGGGCGCCCGGCGCTCCAGTTCTCCGGTGAGGGCGGCCATGATGCGCTTGCCCAGGCCGCGGCCCTGATGGGCGGGGTGGACGCAGACATCGACGATCTGGAACGCGGTACCGCCGTCACCGATGACGCGGCCCATGCCGATGGGCTCGCCCTCGTGGTGGAGGACGACCCCGTGCCAGGTGTTGGGCAGGGCCAGGGCGACGGCTTCGGGGTCCTTGTCCGAGAGACCGGCATCGGTGCGCAGGCGCCGGAAGACCTCGATGGACGGCACCCCCTCGCTCACCTCGTACGGGTCGTTCAAGCTCTCCACTTCCGATCGTGCGATGTGCGGGGTGACGGGCCCGCTTCGGTGCTCGGTCCGCCGGTCAGTGGCCGGCCTCGGCATGGTCGCCGTGGTCGCTGAGCTGTGCTTCGAACCAGTCGTGCAGGGCATCGACGAGCACCGACTCTTCGGTGGCGTAGGTGAGGGTGGCCCCGTCGGGCCGTTCCCGGTACCGCACCTCGACGCGATCGTAGCCGTCCTGAAGTTCCGCCAGGCCCGGCATGCTCTCGCCGTGGATCTGGGCGGGGTCGCCGAAGTCGCCTCGCCCGAACGCCTCGGCCTCCTGCCGGAGGTGGGCGCGTATGAGACCGACCTGCTCGGCGTCGTCGGGCTGGTCGGCGACGACGTCCTGAACCCCACCCGTCTCGGTCGGGGTGAAGTGGTGGGTGGTCTGTTCGAGGTCGAACGGCATTACGGTCCTGCCGCGTTCGGCGATCGTCTTCTGCCGGTCGGTCCGCCCCTGTTCGCCGTCCTGCCGGGGGCCGCCGATCAGAAGAGCCGCGCCCATCAGCGCGCCGATGCTCGCCGCGCTGATGCCGGCTGTCAGGAGCCGACGCCTGCCGTGGTGCATCCAGTGCCTCCGTCAGTCAGTACTTCGAGGGCGTGCGGGTACGCCCTCTTCGTTGGGGTGGGATCACCGCGACGCGGTGGCCGGTGGGGTGTGCGTGGGGGCGGGTGCCTTCGGGCTCGACCGCGCCGCAGCGGTGGAAGTGCGGGGCAGCCCGCCGCCTTTGTCGGCTTTCGGGCCTGTTGGCTCGGGCCTACTGATGTTTGGCGGGAATCAGCCACAGAACGATGACGGCGGAGACCGCGGACATGCCCGTGGCGACGAGGAACGCGTCGTCGAACCCGGAGGCGCTCTGGGCGCTGGTGTGGGCGGCGATGCTCGTGGCGGCGGCGCTGGAGACAGCCGCTGCGCCGGCCGAGGCGCCGAACTCGTGGAAGGTGCTGACGATGCCCGACGTCACCCCGGCCTCATGGGGAGCGACCGTGGCGAGTGCGGTGGCGGAGGCGACGACGAACAGGGCGCCCAGTCCCGCCGCGGCCACGCTCACGCCGGTGACCATCGCGGCGGTTCCGGACCACAGCACCGGGACGAGGAACCCGGCGCCCGCCACAGCGAGGGCGAGCACAGCCGGCAACCGCGCTCCCAGCCGGCCGATCACGCGGCCGGCGGCTGCGGCGGCCGCCATGGTCAGCAGCGCCACCGGCAGGAGCAACAGGAACGCGAACTCGTGGAGCCGCTGGCCCGGTTCTCGCTGCTCACCGGCTGACGGGGCATCGTTCACCGGCTGACGGGGCATCCCCTCGTCCGCCGACAGATGCACCATGTGGTCTGCGGCCGAGCCCAGGAGTGGAAAAAGTTTTCCGTTGACGAGTCCGTTACGTGTCCGGCATCCCGGCGCAACGTCCGGGCCCTTGTCTGACACATCAACCATCCGGCGCGACGCCGGAGGGGATGTCGGGGCCCAGCACGAAGGAGCAAGACATGACGGCCACGGACAGCGCGGACGCGGACAGAACCGCCACACCGCCGGGGTACTCCCCCCGTCTCTACAACGCGGATCTCGCCCCCGCCACCGAGCGCAAGTGGGGCGCCTTCAGCATTTTCAACGTCTGGACCTCGGACGTACACAGTCTGTACGGCTACTTCCTGGCCGCCAGCCTGTTCCTCGTCGCCGGCAACACCTTCAAGTTCCTCATCGGCATCGGCGTGGGCTCGCTGGTCATCTACTGGCTGATGACCCTCATCGGCAAGGCGGGCGTCAAGACCGGCGTCCCCTACCCGGTCCTCGCCCGCGCCTCGTTCGGCACCTTCGGCGCCAACGTCCCCGCCCTCGTACGGGCCGTGGTCGCCACCTTCTGGTACGGCGCCCAGACCAGCGCCGCGGCCGGCGCCATCGTCGCCTTCCTCGTCCGCTACGACGGCCCCCAGCACCTGCACGAGACCACTCACCTCTTCGACCACAGCGGCCTCGAAGTGCTGTGCTACCTCGGTGTCTGGGCGGCCCAGCTGCTCATCATCAGCAAGGGGATGGAGACGGTCCGCCGCTTCCAGGACTTCGCCGGCCCCGCGGTCTGGCTGATGATGCTGATCCTGGCGGTCGCGCTGTCCGTGAAGGCCGGGGCACTGTCCTTCTCCGTCGACATGCCGGCCAAGGACCTGGCGGCGCTCGCCAAGAGCGCCACAGGGCTCGACGTCAGCCCCGGCTCGTTCGCCGCGATCGCCGCGATAGCCGCCACCTGGGTGACCTACTTCGCCGCCCTCTTCCTCAACTTCGGCGACTTCGCGCGCTTCACCCCGGACACCAAGGCCCTGAGGAAGGGCAACGTCTGGGGCCTGCCCGTCAACCTGATCCTCTTCTCCCTCGTCGCCGCCGTCACCACGGCCGCCGCCAGCAAGGTGTACGGCGAGGTCATCCTCGAACCGGCCGAGATCTCCGCCAAGTTCGACAGCGCGTTCCTCGTCCTGCTCGCCGCCCTGACCTTCGCCGTCGCGACGCTCGGCATCAACGTCGTCGCCAACTTCGTCAGCCCCGCCTTCGACTTCGCCAACGTGGCCCCGAAGTACGTGACCTTCCGGCGCGGCGGCCTCATCGCCGCCGTCATCGCGCTGCTGCTCTACCCGCTGCACCCCTGGGACAACGCCCCCAGCTTCGTCAACGCCATCGGCTCGACCATGGGCCCGCTCTTCGGCGTGATCGTCGTCGACTACTACCTCCTCAGGAAGACGGAACTGAACGTGCCCGCGCTCTACCAGGAGGACGGGGAGTTCCGCTTCCAGGGCGGCTGGAACATCCGGGCGTTCGCGGCCGCCGCGGTGGGCGCCGTATTCTCCAGCCTCCTCCCCGTCTACGGCCCCTCCGGATACGGGGACACCCTGGGCCCGTACTCCTGGTTCATCGGCGTCATCGTGGCCGGGGTGCTCTACTTCGCGTTCAGCGGTGGCAAGAGCCCCCTCACCACCCCTGTCGCCGACCCTCCGGCTCCGGCCGCGAAGTAGCCACCAAAGTGCCCGGGCCAGGCGCGGCCGGTAGAACACACCGGCCGCGCCACACGGCCTGCCTCATCCGGGAACCGAGGATTGTGAGTCGATCGCCGGCGCCGTCGCCTGTCCCGCGAGCGTCCCGGGCCTGGCGGGTGGCGAGCCCGAACGACGATCTTGCCTCGGCCGCCCCCGGCACGGTGTCGTTCACGACGGCCGGGGCGTGCTCAAGCGGGACGCGGGTGATCGGCGGCGGGACGACGTACCCGGTGACGACCGCATCCGCCGCGCGGTCGAGGAGAGGGCCGGAGGCCGGCGGCACGAAGTTGGTCGCGGTGACGTCCATGGCCTTGAGCGCCTGCACATCAGCCACGAACCTTGTGGTCGCCACCGATCCGCCCGAGCGGACCAGCGGGGCGGATTCCGCGAGTCGCGATGAGTTCTGCGGCGTTTGGCGGTCGTACTGTCGAACCCGTCACCGAGGAGGACTTCCGATGCGCAGCGTGACCTATTCGATGAGCGTCTCGCTTGACGGCTACATCGTCGGGCCGGACGGCGGCTTCGACTGGACGGTGCCCGACGAGGAGGTCTTTCGCTTCTGGATCGACGAGATCCGTCAGGTCGGCGTCCATCTGTTGGGACGACGGCTGTACGAGACGATGCTGTACTGGGAGACCGCCGACCAGGAATCATCGCTCTCCGACTCGGAACTCGAGTGGGTCGCCCTCTGGAATCCGCTCCCCAAGGTGGTGTTCTCCACCACGCTGTCGGCGGTGCGGGGCCATGCCCGCCTGGCCTCCGGTGGCCTGGCGGAGGAGATCGAGCGGTTGCGAGCGGAGCCGGGGGAAGGGGAGATCGCGATCGGTGGCGCGACTCTCGCCGCAGAGGCGGCCGCGTCGGGTCTGATCGACGAGTACCGGGCCATGGTCCACCCGGTGCTGGTCGGCGGCGGCATTCCGTTCTTTCCCCAGGACGAGCGCCGAGTGGATCTCGAACTCGTCGAGACCCGTACCTTCAGTTCGAGAGTCGTCTACCTCCACCACCGCGTGGTGCGCTAGCCGGTGCCGGCACCGGCGCGGCCGACCGTGCCGCGGCGATGGCGCGCCCGCGCTCCGATTCCGGTAAGCGGTGGAGCATCGCGCGCAGTTCCTCGGCGTCGACGTCGGCGCCGAAGGGTTCGGTGCCCGGTTCGAGCCGTACGCCCGCGGCGAGAGGGCCCGCGATGACGGGGTCGAAGCCGAAGTCGTCGACGAGGCGGGAGACGGTCATGAGGTCGTCCGGTTCGTCACCGGCGATCGCGATCGTCTTGCGGCCACGGACCCCCAAGGGCCGGGCTCCGCCCTCTAGGTCGTGATAGCCCATGTGGTTGAAGGCCTTCACCTCACGCGCACCGGACAGGAATTCCTGCACGGTCTCGCTGGAGGAGGTCCGTGGATCGGTGAGGTCCTCGCGGATTCCGTCGACCTCCCACCAGTAGTTCATGGCGTCGACGACGAGCTTGCCCTCCAGCGCCTCGGCGGGAACGTTGCGGTGCTTGCCGAGAGGGAGGGCCAGGATGACGACGTCCGCCTTGGCCGCGGCCTCCTCTGCGGTGACCGGGACCGCGCCGGGGGTGAGGACTTCGATGGTGAGGGCGATCCTTTCCGGGTCGCCCGACCCGGCGATCAGCACGCGGTAGCCCGATGCCAGGGCCAGACGTGCCAGTACGGTGCCGACCTAGCCCGCGCCCAGGGTGCCGAGCGTGTGTACGGCCGTGGTGTCCATGTCGTCTTCTCCGTTCGCGGTGTCAGTCGGCGAGCAGGTCGCGGACCATCGGGATGACCTTCGTGCCGTACAACTCCACGGCGCGCAGCCGGGCTTCGGCAGGCTGCGCCCCGGTGGTGTAGATCAGGTCGAACCGGCCGACGCCGAGCGACTCGATCGCGCGGGCCATCTTGCGGGCGACGGTCTCGGGCGAGCCGATGTAGAGGGAGCCATGGGCGATCTCGGCCTCGTACTTCTCCTTGCGGACCGGCGGCCAGCCGCGCAGCGCGCCGATGCGGTCGCGGATGACCTTGTAGTGCGGCCAGTGCAGCTCCTTGGCCTCCTCGTCCGTGTCGGCGATGAAGCCGGGGGAGTGCATCCCGACCGGGTGGGCGGTGGTGCCGAACTTGTCGGTGGCGCGCCGGTAGAGGTCGATGTAGGGCGCGAAGCGTTCCGGGGCACCGCCGATGATGGCGATCATCAGCGGGAAGCCGTAGCGCGCGGTGCGGATGACCGACTGGGGCGAGCCACCGACCCCGACCCAGGTGCTCAGGTGCCCGAACTCGGTCTTGGGGAAGACGTCGGCGTCCTCCAGCGCGGCCCGCTTGGTGCCGCTCCAGGTGACGGGCTTCTCCTGAAGCAGCTTGGCGAAGAGTTCGATCTTCTCCTCGAACAGCACGTCGTAGTCGGCCAGGTCGTACCCGAAGAGGGGGAACGACTCGGTGAAGGAGCCACGCCCGAGGATGACCTCGGCCCGGCCGTTCGAGAGCGCGTCCACCGTGGAGAACCGCTGGAAGACACGGACCGGGTCGTCGGAGCTGAGCACGGTCACGCCGGAGGACAGACGGATGCGGTGGGTGCGGGTGGCGATGCCGGCGAGCACGGTCTCCGGGCTGGAGATCGCGAACTCGGGGCGGTGGTGCTCGCCGAGGGCGATGACATCGACGCCTGCCTGCTCCGCGAGAACGGCCTCGTCGACGACCTGCCGGATGGCCTGGGCGTCGGACACCGGCCTGCCCGAGGCGTCCTGCGGCACATCGCCGAACGTGTCCAGACCGAAGACGAGATCAGACATGGTGGGCTCCTTCGTGAGCGATTGCTGCACCCGCGGGGCGACTTCGCGGCCCAGCGGCGCGATCGAACGGGGGCGGGCTTCGCGCGGGAGGTTCATGAGGCCGTACTTGAGGTCGAAACGGCTCAGCCGCAGGTCACGGGCCATCATGAGCGGCAGGCAGCAGCGGGCCCCGCGGTGGCGAACGAATTGAGCCCGAGCTCGAACTCCGTGGCGGTCATGGGCCTCTCCGTCTGCACTCCGCGGACACACGCGACACCCAACTGGTTGACGTGTCAATCATCACCCAACATAATTGATGTGTCAACCAAGGCTGTGTGGAGGTGCTCTCGGTGAGCAACGTGGAAACCGACCCTGCGGCACTGCGCTGCGGTGCGCTCGTCGATGGCGACAGGCCGGCCGGGGCGCCCCGGGTCGACGTCCTGCCGGCGCGGGACGTGCCGCTGGGCGGTCCGCGCGCGATGTATGTGCGGCGGACGCTGCCGCAGCGGGACCGTACGCTGATCGGAGCCTGGTGCTTCGCCGATCACTACGGCCCCCATGACATCACCGCGTCCGGAAACATGGACATCGGCCCGCACCCGCACACCGGGCTCCAGACCGTGAGCTGGCTGTTCAGCGGGGAGATCGAGCACCGCGACACCCTGGGGACCCATGCCCTGATCCGGCCCGGTGAGATGAACCTCATGACCGGTGGTCACGGCATCGCCCATTCCGAGGTCTCCACCGCGAAGACCACGATCATCCACGGTGTGCAGTTGTGGGTGGCGCTGCCGGAAGAGCGTCGCGACACCGAGCGGGGCTTCGAGCACTACGTCCCCGAGCCGACGCATCTCGACGGAGTCGAGGTCAGGGTCTTCCTGGGCGCGCTCGCCGGAGCCGCCTCTCCGGTGCGGACCTTCACGTCTCTGCTCGGCGCCGAGATCCTCCTCGCGCCGGGCGCGGCGGTCACGTTCGCCGTGGACCCGGCCTTCGAACACGGTCTGCTGGTCGACAGCGGAGACGTCCGCCTGCTCGACACCGTGCTGCGGCCGGCCGAAGTCGGCTACGTCCCCTGCGGCGAGGACACCCTGACGCTGGTGAACGAGTCGGACACCACGGCACGGACGATCCTGCTCGGCGGGCCTCCGTTCGAGGAGGAGATCGTCATGTGGTGGAACTTCGTCGGCCGCAGCCACGACGACATCGTCAAGGCCCGAGCGGAGTGGGAAGCCTCCTCCGACCGCTTCGGCGTCATCGAGGACTTCCCCGGGGGCCGCATTCCCGCTCCGCCCCTCCCGAACGCCGTCATCAAGCCACGCGGCAACCGGCCGCGCCGCTGACCGAACCCACGATCAAGAAAGCGGGCACCCCATGAACCAGTCCTCCGCCACTCCTGTCGTCGAGAGAGTGGACGCCGAGCGCCTGTACGAGATCCTGGTCGACGGCCGACGCGTCGGTGTGACCTCCTACCGCGACCGCGGTGAGCAGCGCGTCTTCTTCCACACGGAGATCGACGAGGCCTTCGCCGGTCAGGGGCTCGGCGCCCAGCTGGTCCAGCACGCACTCGCCGACGCACGCGAGTCCGGACAGCGGATCGTGCCGGTCTGCCCCTACGTCGCCAAGTTCCTCAAGCGCCATGACGAGTTCGCCGACCTCACTGATCCGGTGACGCCCGACGTCCTGCGGTGGCTGGAGTCGCAGGTCGGCTGAAACCTGTGAGAGGGCGGGCACCGGCCGACCGGTGCCCGCCCTCTCACGCTGCGGCAGTAGGGCGCGCGCCCTACTCCGGCAAGATGACGATCTCGCCGCTCACGCGTGGCCCGCCTGGCTCGCGTCCAGCGCGACAGCGGCTTCCGTGAGGCCGTTCAAGTCCGGGATCTCACACCGGCCGGAGGCGTCGAGCACCCGAGCACCTTCGCACCGACGCTGAACCCGCTCACCCCTTCACCGGCCGCGTCCACCACGCCGACCATGTCGGGACGGTACGCAAGCCGTCGATGCTGCCGTACGAGGAGAATCGCACTGCGAGAGGCACGACCGGTGGACTCCATTCCAATTGATGATGTATCAACTGCGGCTGCGGGTGAGCGCGTCGACGAACTCTTCCAGCACCTGTGCCACGCCATCCTCGTCATTGGAGGGCGCGCGTCCGGCTGCGGCGGCCAGTACGTCCGGATGGGCGTTGGCCATGGCGTAGGGGCGGCCCACCGCGCCGAGCATGGGCAGGTCGTTGGGCATGTCGCCGAAGGCGGCGGGCACATGCGTTCCGGGTGCGGGAAGAACTCAGGGTCGGATGCGCTGCCGTAGCAGCAGTATCAGAGCAGCCCGGCACGAGGGATCACCACCCTGGCCGCCGCGGGAACGGAACGCCGGGCCCGGTGGTACCGGACCCGGCATCGGCAGGGACTGGTGTCCCCGGTCGGCTCAGGCGGTGACGGTGGCCGTGCGGAGCGGTGGCAGGGCTCTGCTCCAGGCCACGACCTGGTCGAGCAGGGTGCCGAGGGCCGCCACGTTGTAGTGGCCGGGCTTGAGGACGCTGAAGTTCTCGAACTCCGTCATCCGCGACAGCGCCACCGGCTGGCGCACATTGGCCATCCGCAACTCGCCGCCGACCAGCCGCAGATGCTCCACGGGCCGGGCTCCGCCGACACCGCCGTACGACAAGACGAACCCGTCGAACGAGGCGATCTTCTCCGCCCACTTCTTGGTGTGCTCGCCCGGGTAGCGGCCCATCGCCGGGGGCTGCGGCGCGTCCAGGTGCGGCAGCGGGTAGTCCCGGAGGTCGACGAGCTCGAACTCGGCGTTAGTGCGGGCGATGAACGGCTGGTTCAGGGAGTGTGGGGGAGGTGCCGGGAGGGGACGACGCCGAGGCGGCCCGCCCGGTAGTCGTCGAAGGCATGCTTGACCTCTTCGGGGGTGTTCATCACGAACGGGCCGTACTGGACGACGGGTTCGCGGATCGGGAGGCCGCCCAGCGTGAACAGCTCCAGCTTGGGTGCGCGGGACTCCTGGGCGCGGTCGGCGGTCAGACGCAGTGCGTCACCCTCGCCGAAGACGGCGAGCCGGCCCTCCTGGAACGGGCGGGCTTCGGCCCCGACCGTGCCGTGCCCCGCCAGGGCGTAGACCAGCGCGTTGACGCGAATGTCCTGGTAGCGCGGCGGGGTCATCTTCTTCGCCCGGGGCAGATTGACCCACAACTGCACTCCGTGCAGGACCCCACCGCTCATGACCAGGTGCTCCGGCGGCTGTTCGATGTGCAGGACGCCGGCTCCCGCGGTCATCCACTGGGTGTCGCCGTCGGTGAGCTTTCCGCCGCCGCCGTTGGAGTCCTGGTGCTCCACGGCCCCGTCGATGAGGTAGGTGACGGTCTCGAAGCCGCGGTGCGGATGCCACGGCGTGCCCATGGGCTCGCCCGGCGCCATCTCGACCTCGCCGAGATGGTCCATGTGCACGAACGGGTCCAGCTCCGGCAACGGCACACCGGCGAAGGCACGGCGTACCGGGAAACCGTCGCCCTCGAATCCTCGCACTGCCCTCACCAGACGGCGGACGGGCCGGTGGAACGTGCCCGCCGGGTCCAGCTCGGGCAGGCGCGGCAGGACGAGTACGTCGTCCACGGTGATCGCAGGCATGGGTCTCTCAGTCTCGTGCGGTTGCCGTCAGAAGGAGTGCGGTCCGAAGCGGCCCCAGGCCACGAAGACGGCGAGGGCGAGCAGGACCACGGGGACGGCGATCGACTGGTACTCCTTGCGCCGGCCGTGTTCGATCGCGGAGCCCATCATGACCAGCGCCAGGCCGGTCGCGGCCAGGGGGACGAAGACCGTGGCGATGTCCACCGCCGGGGGCAGCAGCAGCCCGATGACGCCGAGGATTTCAACGGCGCCGATCGTCTTGATCACGCCGGGCGAGAAGTCCTCGACCCAGGCCATGTTCGGTCCTGAGGCGAGGAGTTGCTCCTTCGACTTCGTGAGCTTCATGGCGCCGGCGCCGAGGAAGACGAGAGAGAGCAGGGCCGCGACGACCCACAGGGCGACGTTCATGGGGATACCTCTTGAGAGCTGGGTGTGCGGGACCGTCGTGCGCAGGCCTCGCAGGGAGGTGGTAATTGATGCATCATCTAAATCGGCGCAAGGGCTAAACTACGTGAGACTAGATGACGCGTCAACCCGCTCATCGGGAGTTCGGGGAGTGGTGTCGGCGGGCCCGGAGGTGCGGCGCGGCAGTCAGGGCAGGACAGGTTGCGCCGCACCCCCGGAGCGGTGGCCGGCCGCCGCGGTAAGGCGCGGCGATCCGGGGAACCTCGTTTGGTGAACTGTCAACCACGTCTACACTTTCTCCATGGAGGAGAACGTGCGGTGGTTGACGGCGGAGGAGCAGCATGCCTGGCGGGGCTTCGTCCGGTTGCACGAGAAGCTCGGAGGCCGGCTTTCCCGCCTGCTGCAGACGGAGTCGAAGCTGTCGGCGGCCGACTTCGCGGTGCTGGTGAATCTGACGGACGTGCCGGAGGGGCGGCAGCGTTATCAGGACCTGGCCCGGGCGCTGGAGTGGGAGAAGAGCCGGATGTCCCACCACATCGCGCGGATGGCCGGGCGTGGCCTGGTCGTACGGGAGGAGTGCCTTGAGGATGCGCGCGGCGCGTTCGTGGTGATCACGGAGGAGGGGCGCGCGGCGATCGAGGCGGCGGCCCCGCTCCATGTGGAGGCCGTGCGGGCGCTGTTCCTCGACCATGTCACTCCTTCGGAGTTGCGCACGCTGGGCCAGGTCTCCGACCGGGTGGTCGCGAAACTGGACGAGGACGCGTCCTGACGGTCGGTGGTTGTCTTGCGGCCCTGAACTCTAGAGGCGCAAAGTTGATGCGTCAACAGTGGCGAGCGGCTCGCGGCGTCGGTTCGCTGCGGTGGTCGGGGGCGGAGAAAAGCCGCCCCCGGCTGCGACTGATAGATGATGAGTCAACAAGTGAGTAGTCTCGTTGTATGACTCAACAACCGAAATGGCTCACTCCGGAGGAGCAGGAAGCCTGGCGCGGTGTGGTTCGCATGTACGAGAAGCTGGCCGGTCGGCTCTCCCGTCACCTTCAGCAGGATGCCAATCTGTCCCCCGCCGACTTCGCCGTGCTCGTCGATCTCAGCGAGGCACCGGGCGGCCGCAAGCGCAACGTGGACCTGTCGAAATGCCTGGAGTGGGAGAAGAGCAGGATGTCCCATCAGATCTCCCGCATGGCCAAGCGGGGGCTGGTGACTCGGCAGGAGTGCCCGGAGGACGGGCGGCGCGTTCGTGGCCATCACGCCGCAGGGCATGGAGACGATCAAAGCGGCCGCACCCCGTCATGTGGAGGCCGTCCGTGAGTTGTTCGTCGATCTCCTGACACCGGAGGAGCTTCGCCAGTTCGCCCATGTGGCCAACCGGGTGATCGAGCACGTCGAGGGCCCGTCCTCCTCGTAGGCGGAAGGGGGGCCGGTGGCGGCCGGCTGTTGGGCGAGCGCGCTGCACGTGTTCGACAATGGCGCCGGAGCGTCGCACGAGGAGACCACCGCCGAGCGACTCCGCTCAACTGGCCCGTGCGGAGGAGTAGTTGCGCAATTTCATCGACCGTGACCCGG
The DNA here is from genome assembly GCF_053592555.1 of Streptomyces sp. NPDC002643. Lineage (NCBI taxonomy): Bacteria > Bacillati > Actinomycetota > Actinomycetes > Kitasatosporales > Streptomycetaceae > Streptomyces > Streptomyces sp. NPDC002643. The sequence goes on along the minus strand of NZ_JBSFVY010000013.1, from coordinate 2,132 downwards.
TGAAGCGCTACGCCCACCTGATGCTGGGTCACCTGATGCTGGGTCGCACCCTGGAACGCCAAGGGCGGCACGATGAAGCGCGCCCCTGGCCGCCGCTTCCTCGGGAGAGTTCCCGGATGACGCCTGAGCGGAGTGACTTCGGTATCGCCCGGCTGACCGACGGCGCCACCCCCGACGAGGCCGCCCCCGCTCTGGGCACGGCTGCCTGACACCGCGCCCGAAGTGGCGCTGCGGCAGCCGGTCGGCCCCGCCGCCGACCTGTACGCGCTGGGCTGCGTACTGTACGAACTGCCCTCCGGACAGGCGCCGTTCACCGGCCCGGACGCCGCCGGGATGCTCTACCGGCACGTCCACGAAGCCCCGGCCGGGCTGGCCGGGATTCGCCCCAGCGCACCCCCGGAGCCGCTGCACACCGTGCACACCCTGCTGGCCAAGAACCCCGCCGACCGGCCGCACGCCGCCGCCGGGGCGGTCCCGTCGGCTCCAGGCCATCCTCGCCTCCGCGTCAGCCGCCGCAGCCACCCAGCTGCTCCCTCCGGTCGGTGACCTCACCACGCCCCTGCCGCGGATCGCCGATGCCCCGGCCCCGGAGGGCACCCGGGCATCCCGGATCGTCGGCCGCGCGGCGCCCAGCAGCCGCCGCTTCCGTTGCTCGCCGGCGGCGACGCGCAGTTCATGCAGCTCCTGAGCCGGCTTGCGGCCGTCGGCTGACGCCGCTCACTGGGATACCTCGCATCCCCGGACAGATACCGGCACGGGGGAGTCGGGAAACCGACTGATGCGCCACTGCGTCGGCTCCGCCGTCAGAACCGCGCCTCTTCGCCCAGCAGTTGGGTCTCACCCTCGGTGGGCAGGTCCTGAACGTCTGCTGGTTCGCCGTGAACTCCTCGTCCGCGTACGACAGGCCGGACGTGGCCTGGCCGATGACGGCCACCCACGTCGCGTGACCGTGTCGCTCGCCGCCCTGCCCCGAGCAGCCCCGCACTTCCCTACGAGAAATCGCGCTCGACGGACAGTGCCGTACGTCGGGTCCCCTCTCGGCGTGCCGTTCGCCGCTGCTAGGGCCTGTATCGAAAGTGGCTGGTTGTGACTCTGTGGCCTGTGTTTCTATACCCGAGTGAACATCGAGAGTTCCGGGGTGTCGGACGAGAGGCCGAGCCGCCGGGTCCGGCAGAGGGCTGATGGCGATGTTGAGGAGTGCGTGCGGGTCCTCGCTGAGGTCCATGCGCGCGACGGCTATCCGCTGAACTGGCCGGATCAGCCCGTCGAGTGGCTGTCACGCGGCACCCTGCTGGGCTCCTGGATTGCCGAACTCGAAGGCGGCCTGGTCGGGCATGTCAGTTTGTCGCAAGCCGGCGAAGGCGATCTGGCCCCGATGTTGTGGAGCGAGCGGAACGGGACGACGCGGGGTATGACCGCCGTGGTCAGCAGGCTGTTCGTCGCCCCGCAGGCGAGGGGACATCGGATCGGTGCGCTGCTTGTCGGCCAAGCAGTGGAGGAAGCGCGACGTCGTTGCCTGCATCCGGTACTCGACGTCGTCGCGTCTGATATCGCGGCGGCAGCCCTGTACGAGCGGCTGGGCTGGGAGCTGATGGCCACGGCCGAGCAGCAGTGGAGTCCGCACCAGACGGTGGCCATCCGCTGTTACGCAGCGCCGTCGTGAAGTGGTCAGTCATACGATGCCGCACTCGCCTGCGTGCCGAGCTTGTAGCCCTGTGGGGCGAACTTCGGCGGCCGACCGCCGCGCGATCCGACGGCCGGACACACACCTACGCGCCCACGTCCACACCATGACCAGCGGCCCCGGCAGCCCGATCCCAGGAGTTCGCGGCACCCCGGTCGGCGGCGCCCGTGGCGGCCCGGAGCTGAGCGAGCGGCCCGGTCAGCAGAACGGGGCCTGGGGGACGTCCTTCGGCGTCGGCCTTGACGACCGGACGAGTGCGAGTGGATGGCAACGCGGTGGCCCGAATTGGGCAGGTGTCGCGGATTTCGGCTGTGCGGAAAGGACTCTCCACATAATTCGCCCGATTATCCGTCTACTGAGCTTGAACTCGGGTTGTCGTAGCGGCTGACAGGGCTTGATCCTCGCGGTACGCCGTCTTCATGAGGTATGCGCAGGGTGGTGGGCTGAC